>NZ_JBSWXU010000004.1:0-81923 GCF_056160785.1 Mycobacterium sp. ABE4_509
CCCAGGGTCACCGCGGCGGCCACGCCCAGCACCGCCGGCATCAGCCGCCGCGGACGGGCGGCGCGGACCGCACGTTGGGCCACCGGTTCGGTGATGGCCTCGGCGGGATCGACGACGGCCAGCGCAGCCCCATGGGCCAACACCACCTCGGTGGGCAAACCGGCGATGTCCGGACCGGCTTCGGCAGCCAGCGCGCAGCGTTGCGGGACGGCTTCGACGTGGGCGAAGCCCAGGCGGTCGAGCCGGGAACGCAGCTGCCGTCCACGGTCAGCGTCGTCGTCGCTCCAGGTCAGCCGCACGCGGTCGACATGGAGGCCCGCGGTCATGGCGATCGTCCGCGCACCTCGCGCCGCCGCGCCGGCGGTTTCGGTCTCGGTGCTGACGGGTACCACGTCGTGGTCGACGACGGCGCCGTCGTCGACAAGTACCCAGCCGAACGCGTCGGAGGTCAGAGACAACCCCATCACCGTGGTCACGGCGGTCCCCTTCCGTTCTCGCATCCGGTGTGTCGGATGTATCGGATGCCCCTACGTGCTGTTACAGCGCCGCGGGGGCTGGACAAGGCGCGGGGCAGCCCATAGGCTGCTCTTTAAAGGTCGGAAGCTCGACCTTTGAAGCCTTCTCCGGTGATCGTCAAACCGGCAGGAGCCTAACGCCGGTTTGCGCGCTTCGCGCGCCCTGGCGAAGCGACGATGCCGTCGCTCACTACCGTCGCGCCTGGTGATCGTTGAAAGTATTTGTGCTGCAGTACTTTTCGTGCCGGAAAGCAACGTTGCTGCAACCCCGGGGCGCGTAGTGTGCTAGATCACACCGACGAACGGAGTCTGAGAACATGAGTGGTGACCGTCACGGGCGAAGTGGCGTCGAGGAACACGACGAGCCGGATGCCTACCTCCAGAAGCGACAACTCAAGTCGGGCTCGGCGGGCTGGGTGCTGCTGGCCAGCCTCGGTGTCGGCTACGTCATCTCCGGTGACTACTCGGGCTGGAACTTCGGACTGGGCCAGGGCGGTTTCGGCGGGCTGGCCATCGCCGCCGTCATCATCGCCGGCATGTACCTGGCCCTGGTGCTCGGAATGGCCGAGATGTCCTCGGCGCTGCCCGCGGCCGGCGGTGGCTACACCTTCGCCCGCCGCGCCCTGGGCCCGTGGGGCGGGTTCGCCACCGGCACCGCCATCCTGATCGAGTACGCGATCGCCCCGGCTGCCATCGCCACATTCATCGGTGCCTACGTCGAGTCACTGAACCTGTTCGGCATCCAGGACGGGTGGTGGATCTATCTCGCCGCGTACACCCTGTTCATCGGTATCCACCTGACCGGGGTGGGCGAGGCGCTCAAGGTGATGTTCGTGATCACCGCGATAGCACTGGTGGGTCTGGTGATCTTCGCGATCGCCGCGATCGGGCAGTTCGATGCGGCCAACCTGACCGACATCGCGGTGGACACCACCGCCGCGGGAGCTTCGGAGTGGCTGCCATTCGGCTACCTCGGCATCTGGGCCGCGATCCCGTTCGCGATCTGGTTCTTCCTGGCGATCGAAGGTGTTCCGCTGGCGGCCGAGGAAGCCGCAAACCCGGCACGCAACGTTCCCCGCGGCATCATCGCCGCCATCGCCGTGCTGCTGGTGACCTGCCTGACCGTGCTGGTGCTCACCCCGGGCGCCGGTGGAGCGGCGGCGATCTCGGAGTCGGGCAACCCACTGGTCGAGGCGCTCGGCGGCAGCACGATGGCCACCGTCGTCAACTACATCGGCCTGGCCGGGCTGATCGCCAGCTTCTTCTCCATCATCTACGCCTACTCGCGGCAACTCTTCGCGCTGTCGCGGGCGGGTTATCTGCCCACCCAGTTGTCGGTGACCAACTCCCGCAAGGCTCCGACGCTGGCTTTGCTGGTCCCCGGCGCCATCGGGTTCGCGCTGTCGCTGACCGGCCAGGGTGACCTGCTGCTGAACATGGCTGTCTTCGGGGCGGCGCTGAGCTATGTCCTGATGATGGTCAGCCACATCACGCTGCGGTTCCGGGCCCCCGAGATGAAGCGGCCCTACCGGACCCCGGGCGGCATCGTCACCACCGGCTTCGCCCTCGTCATCGCCGTGCTGGCGGTCATCGCGACCTTCCTGGTCGACAGCATCGCCGCGCTGTGCTGCCTGCTCGTGTTCGCCGCGTTCATGGCCTACTTCGGCCTGTACAGCCGCCACCGACTGGTGGCCAACTCCCCCGACGAGGAGTTCGCGGCCCTGGAAGCCGCCGAGGACGAGTTGAAATGACCTACTCCCAGACTGTTTCCGGGCACACCTACGAGTTCGACGGGCTCGTCGAGGTACTGGCCAAAGCGACGCCGCAACGGTCCGGTGACGAGCTGGCAGGCTGTGCAGCCGATTCGGACGCCGAGCGCGCCGCCGCGGCCTGGGTGCTCGCGGACCTTCCGCTGGCGACCTTCGTCAACGAGGCGGTCGTGCCCTATGAGACCGACGACGTCACCCGCCTGATCATCGACACCCACGATCGACAGGCCTTCTCGGCGGTCGCGCATCTGAGCGTGGGCGGATTCCGGGACTGGTTGCTCGACACCGCCTCCCAGCCCGACAGCGCCCAGCGCATCGCCGCGGTGGCGCCCGGCCTGACACCGGAGATGGTCGCCGCGGTGTCGAAGATCATGCGCAACCAGGATCTGATCGCGGTGGCTGCGGCCACCACCGTCAGCGCCGGGTTCCGCACCTCGATCGGGGTCCCGGGGACACTGGCCACCCGGCTACAGCCCAACCACCCCACCGACGACGCGCGCGGTATCGCCGCGGCGACTCTCGACGGTCTGCTGATGGGGTGCGGCGACGCGGTGATCGGCATCAACCCGGCCACCGACTCCCCGCAGACCACCTCAGAACTGTTGGTGCTGCTCGACGAGATCCGGCAGCGTTTCGGCATCCCGATGCAGTCCTGCGTGCTCACCCATGTCACCACGACGATGGAGCTGATCGAGCGCGGGGCGCCGGTCGACCTGGTATTCCAGTCGATCGCCGGGACCGAGGGGGCCAACACGAGTTTCGGTGTCACGCTGCCGATGCTGATGGAGGCCAACGAGGCCGGGCGGGCGCTGCGCCGTGGAACCGTCGGCGACAACGTGATGTATCTGGAGACCGGCCAGGGGTCGGCGCTGTCGGCGGGCGCGCACCTGGGTACCGGGGGCCGGCCCGTCGATCAGCAGACGTTGGAGGTTCGCGCCTACGCGGTCGCCCGGGCCCTGGATCCGCTGCTGGTCAACACCGTGGTGGGTTTCATTGGCCCGGAATATCTGTTCGACGGAAAGCAGATCGTCCGGGCCGGGCTCGAAGACCACTTCTGCGGCAAACTGATGGGCCTGCCCATGGGGGTCGACGTCTGCTACACCAACCACGCCGAGGCCGACCAGGACGATATGGACACCCTGCTCACGCTGCTCGGCGTGGCCGGCGCTGCCTTCGTCATCACCGTGCCGGGCGCCGATGACGTGATGCTCGGCTACCAGAGCCTGTCGTTTCACGACGCGCTCTACGTGCGCAAGGCGCTCAACCTGCGGCCGGCGCCGGAGTTCGAGGCCTGGCTGGCGCAGCTGGGAATGGCCGACGGCGACGGGCGGGTGCTGCCGGTGGATCCGGCCGCCTCGCCCCTGCTCGGATTGGCCTCGGGCCAGTGAGCGCCACCGATCCCCGCCCCGTCGAGGACGTCTGGGCCCCGCTGCGTCGCAGCACCCAGGCGCGCATCGGGCTGGGCCGGGCCGGGAATGCGCTACCGACGCACCGGGTTCTGGAGTTCAAAGCCGCCCACGCAGCGGCTCGCGACGCGGTGCACGAACCGTTGGACGCCGAGGCCTTCGCCGCCCAGGTCGAGGCGGTCGGTCTGGGCGCGCCGGTGCTGGCCCGCAGCTGTGCGGAAACCCGCAGCGAGTATCTGCGCCGCCCTGATCTCGGCCGCACTCCCGCCGATCTCAGCACGGTGCCGAACACCGATGCCGATGTCGGCATCGTGCTCGCCGACGGGCTCTCACCGCGGGCCCTGGTCGACCACGGCGTCGGGTTGCTCAGTGCGCTGGTCGACGAGTTCGACGGCCGCTACCGGCTGGCCGCACCGGTGATCGCCACCCAGGCCCGGGTCGCCCTCGGTGACCACATCGGCGCGGCTCTGGGGGTGGCGACTCTGGTGGTGGTGATCGGGGAACGACCCGGGCTCTCGGTGGCCGACAGCCTGGGTATCTACCTGACCCATCTGCCCAGGCCCGGTCGCACCGATGCCGACCGCAACTGCATCTCCAACATTCACCCGCCCGACGGGCTGGGCTATCAACGCGCCGCGCGCACCACGGCCGCGCTGATCTCCGGCGCCCGCCAACTCGGCCGCTCGGGGGTGGCGCTCAAGGACACCTCCCCCGCCCTGCTCGGCGACGACGACGATCAGGTCGCCGTGGGCTGAGACGGCCCGTCACGCGGTGGTGTTGGCCAGCGCCTCGATCCGCGCCAGGGCGCCGTCGGCCAATTCGGCGATGTCGAATCCGCCCGCCGCGCCGCAGGCGGTGATCTCGACGGCCGCGTTGTAGGCGGCCACGAAGGTGTTGTCGCAGTTCCAGTCGGGAGCCCGCAGCTGCCAGATCACGCTGCCGTCGGGCTCGGGTGTCGTCGCCGGGAAGGCGTCGAACACGTAGGTGCGGTCCTGCATCGTGGTGACGGTCAGCGCCACCTCGCGGCAGTCGTCGAGCGTCTGGCGGGCCAGGTCCAGGGCTGCGACGGCGTCGAAGTCGTAGCGGTAGACGGCGACCATCTCCTCGATGTAGATCGTGCCGTCGGGTGTGGTCCAGTGGCCGCCGTCAGTGGCCAGCGGGCTCTGCGCCTCGATCAGCGGTGGGTCCACTTCCCGGGCCAGCCCGGCGCAGCGTTGCGGTTGTGCGTCGGCGAACAGATTGCCGTCCGCGCCGAGGACGTTGGGGCTGAGCAGGTCGACCACCTGGGCTGTGAGGATCGGCGCCGCCACCGAACCCGCTCGGGGGGTCGCATCCTCGATCTCGCGGGTACACCCGGAGGTCAGGACCAGCGCGCCCACCGCCGCGAGGGCCACGACGGTCGCCGTGGACCCCGGGCCGCGGGCGGGCGAACTCACCGCCCGAAACCCGCGTCCCGCAACGCCTGAGCCATCGAACCGCCGGCCGGGGTTCGGTCCCGCCTGCCCGGGTTGTCGGTACGCTGCCTGCCCCGCTGCCGGTCGGCTCGCGGTCGTTCGCCGCCCGGGCGCGCCGCCTCCCCGCGCCGATTCGGCCGACCGGACCGAACCGGTTCGTCGCCGAGTCGCAGGCTCAGCCCGATGCGTTGGCGCTGCTCGTCGACGTCGATCACCTTGACGCGCACCACCTGTCCGGATCGCACCACCTCGTGGGGGTCCGAGACGAATCGTTCGGCCATGGCCGAGACGTGCACCAGACCATCCTGGTGCACCCCGATGTCGACGAACGCCCCGAACGCGGCGACGTTGGTGACGACGCCCTCCAGGATCATCCCGGTCTTCAGATCGGACAGCTTCTCCACACCTGCGGCGAAGGACGCGGTGACGAATGCCGGGCGGGGATCACGGCCGGGCTTCTCCAGCTCGGCCAGGATGTCGGTCACGGTGGGGATCCCGAACCTGTCGTCGGCGAAGTCGGCGGGACGCATCGTCCGCAACGCGCGCTCGTCGCCGATGATCTCGGCCAGGGACAGGCCCGCGCGATCGAGGATCCGCCGCACCACCGGGTAGGCCTCGGGATGTACGCCCGAGGCGTCCAGCGGGTCCTGACCGTCGCGGATCCGCAGGAAACCGGCGCACTGCTCGAATGCCTTGGGGCCCAGACGCGGAACGTCGAGCAACTGCCGGCGGTTGGCGAAGCGCCCGGACCGGTCCCGGTGGGCCACGATGGCTTCGGCGAGGGTCTCGGTGATCCCGGACACCCGCGCCAGCAGCGGCGCCGAGGCGGTGTTGAGGTCCACGCCCACCGCGTTGACGGCGTCCTCGACGACCGCACCCAGGCTGCGGGTGAGCAGTCCCGGGGTGACGTCATGCTGGTACTGCCCCACCCCGATCGATTTGGGCTCGATCTTGACCAGTTCGGCGAGTGGATCCTGCAGGCGGCGGGCGATCGACACCGCGCCGCGCAGCGTGACGTCGAGGTCGGGCAGCTCGTGTGCGGCGTAGGCCGACGCGGAGTACACCGAGGCTCCGGCTTCGCTGACCATGGCCTTGGCCGGGGCCGACGCTCCCGCGGCACGGATGTCGGAGATGAGTTCTGTTGCCAGTGCATCGGTTTCACGTGACGCGGTACCGTTACCGACCGCGATCAGCTCGACGCCGTGGCGGGCGACCAGCGCCGCCAGTGTCGCCTTGGCGGCGTCCCACTGGTTCTGCGGCTGATGCGGGAAGACCGCACAGGTGTCGACGACCTTGCCGGTGCCGTCGACGACGGCGACCTTGACGCCGGTGCGGAAGCCGGGATCCAGGCCCAGCGTCGCGCGGTTGCCGGCCGGGGCCGCCAGCAGCAGATCTTTGAGGTTGCGGGCGAACACCGCCACGGCTTCCTCTTCGGCGCGGCGGCGCAGCCGTACCCGGGCGTCCACCGACGCCGACACCGACAGCCGGGTGCGCCACGCGAAGCCCACCGCACCGGACAGCCACGGCGTGGCGGTCCCCGGCGCGGCACGGTCGATGCCGAGCGCGGCGGCGATCATGGCCTGGTAGGCCTCGTCGCCGTCGGTGTCCGGACCGTCGGGGGCGCCGCCGTCCAGCGTCAACGCCAGGGCCTGCTCCTTCTCGCCGCGCAGCACCGCCAGCACCCGGTGGCTGGGCATGCTCGTCAGCGCCTCGGTGAAGTCGAAGTAGTCGCGGAACTTCTGTGCGGCGGCACTGTTCTCGGCGCCCTCCGCCGCTCGGGTGCGGACCCGGCCGTTCTCCCAGAACCGTTCCCGCAGAGCGCCGACCAGCGCAGCGTCTTCGGCGGCGCGCTCGACGATGATGTGGCGGGCACCGTCGAGCGCTGCGGCGGCGTCGGGGACACCGTCGGTGACGAACCCGGCGGCCTCCGCCTCGGGCGTCAGGGTGGGGTCGGCGAGCAGCCGGTCGGCCAGCGGCCCCAGCCCGGCTTCCTTCGCGATCTGCGCCTTGGTGCGCCGCTTGGGCTTGTAGGGCAGGTAGATGTCCTCGACCCGCGCCTTGGTGTCGGCGGCCAGTAGCGCCCCGGTGAGCTCTTCGGTCAGTTTGCCCTGCTCCTCGATGGAGGCCAGCACGGCTTCCCGGCGGTCGTCGAGTTCGCGCAGGTAGCCGAGGCGCTCTTCGAGTTGACGCAGCTGGGCGTCGTCGAGGCTTCCGGTGACCTCCTTGCGGTACCGCGCGATGAACGGCACCGTCGAGCCCTCGTCGAGCAACCGCACCGCGGCCGCGACCTGCGATTCCCCCACCGCGAGCTCCGCGGCCAGCCGCCCGCTGACGGATTTGCGGGCGAAACGGGGGTTCTTCTGGGCAACGCTCGGATTCACGCGGAGGACCCTACCGAACCGATCCGACAGCCGGCATGCGTGACACGAGGCCCGGACGGTGCGTCGCAGGAGGCCGACCCAGCTGCCCGCCCGGCGCACCCGGGCCACGGTTCGGGCGGGCTCGGCACAGCCGGCGGGGTTTGTTCCACCACGATGCGGGCAACCTCCCCCAAGCATCCACTGCCGCGCAGGCCGCGCGGGAGTGAGCGTGAGACGAGGAGGAGAACACCACATGCAATCGGGTCGCTTTCGCACCCTGACCACCGCTGAAGGGCCGTTCGCGTCGATCACCGTCGACGACTCGCACGACACCGCCGACGCCGACAAACAACTCGAACTGCGTTGGCGGGCGGTGGCCGAGGAGCTGGCCGCCGAGGGTGCCGATGACGAGCTGATCGACAGCGTGCGCCGGGGCTTCACCGAAACCCCTCACCCGGTCGGCCAGGCCGGGTTGGCGGTCATCGCCAACCGGGACATGCAGTTCACCCAGACCCTGATCCGACCCCCCGAACTGCCGACGGCCCGGGTCTCCAGCCTTCCCTATCTGGTCCCGGTGGTGGTGCACGGTGTCGACGATCCGCCGTCGCTCATCGTCGAGGTGGATCACGCCGGGGCCGACGTCACCGTGCGCCACGGTGCGGGGATGCGTTCGACCAGCGTCGACGCCGGCAACCGTCCGGTGCACAAGGCCGCCGGTGGACAGACCGCCGGGTACGGCGATCCGAACGGCCCGGCCGAGGAGGCGGCGCGCAAGAATCTGCGGGCGACCGCCGACGAGGTGGCCGATGCGTTCGACCGCGTCGGACCCGAGGTGGTGTGGGTGGTCGGCGAGGTGCGGTCCCGGACCGACCTGGTCGCCGCGTTGCCCCACCCGGGTCGCCGAGCGGGCGGTCGAGGTCGATGCGGGTGCTCGCGGCAGCATCGACGAGTCAGCGCTCGAGCACGCCATCGAGACGCGACTGCAGCAGCGCCGCGCCGACGTGATCGACACGGCAGCACAGCGGTTCCGCGCGGAGCTGGACCGCGACTCCGGGCTGGCCACCGAGGGGCTGGCCGGCGTGTGCGCAGCCCTGCGCGAAGGTGCCGTCGAGACGCTGCTGATCGGCGATCTCGCGGACACCACGGTGATGCTGGGTGATT
Source organism: Mycobacterium sp. ABE4_509 (assembly GCF_056160785.1). NCBI lineage: Bacteria > Bacillati > Actinomycetota > Actinomycetes > Mycobacteriales > Mycobacteriaceae > Mycobacterium > Mycobacterium sp. ABE4_509. Next base: position 8,666 of record NZ_JBSWXU010000004.1, read on the forward strand.
CGGCGACGATGGTGGCGCCGACGCCGGAGGTCCTCTCCGAACTGGGGTCGGTGCGGTCGGAGACGGTCCGGGCCGATGAAGGGCTCCCGTTCGCCGCGGTGCTCACCGATGCCGAGCTCGTCGCCCTCGACCAGCGCTTGGCGCCGCGTGACGGGGTTGCCGCGGTGCTGCGCTACCCCCGGCGCACCGCAGCGGGCGGGTGAGCTGCGCCGACCTCTCCGGGTGGCCTCCGGGACAACGGCGTTCGGTGGCGTTCGGTGACGTTTGGTGACGTTTGGTGACGTTCGGTGGCATTCGGCGCAGCGCCGGCCTCAGCGCGATATCGCAGCCGCGGCGGGTGCGTCGTCGCCACGTCCGGCGTGGTGTCGGTCGGCTGCCGAGCGGTAGGACACCTCGGCGTCCACCGCGACCCGTTGCCAGCAGTAGCGTGACCGCGCCCGGGAGCGGCCGGCCAGCCCCATCCCCTCGCGCAGCAGGGGTGAGGACAACACCGTTCGCAGTGCTGCCCGCAGCGCGTCGGGATTGGCCGGGGGAACCAGCAGACCGGTGACTTCGGAGATGACGGCATCGCGCATCCCGCCGGCCGCTGCAGCGACGACGGTGGTGCCCGCGGCCATCGCACGCAGGGTGACGGTTGCGTGAGCGTCATAGCTGGCCGGGCACACCACCACGTCGGCCGTGCGCAGCACATCGGACAGTTCGTTCGGGCCCGGGACCGGTACGGCCCGGACTTGGTTCTCGACACCGAGTTCGGCTGCAACCGAGGCGATTCGGCCGATCAGGCGCTGGTCGCCGTCCTGGTCGATCAGGAGTAGTTCGCTCGGTCCCAGGCCCGTCAGCGCAGCGCTGACGTCCTCGTCGACGTTGCCCCCCGGCGGCACCACGGTGATCTTGCTGCGGGGGCAACCCAACCGGTTCAGCTCGTCGAGATCGTCACCGCACTGCGCGGCGACCACGGTGGCGTTCCTGGCCGCCAGCAGCGTCTCGAATCTGATACGGGGCGCGCCGGCAGCCGAGCGCTGCGAACGCATCAGGGTGCCGAGCCCTGGAAAGGACTGCACGGTCGGAAGGCGTCGCCGGTCGGCGGCCAGTTGTGCAGCCATCCCGTAGATCCAGCCGTGGCAGTGCACGACGTCGGGTGGATGCCCTTCCCACCGGTCGATCAGGAACCGGGCGATCTGCTCGATCACCGGCATCACCGGCCCGGTCCGGCCGCCGGCGTCGGTCTCGGCGGGAAGGCCGACCACGCCGTATGCGGTGTGCGCAGGCGCAATGTCCGGGCTCGCGGTGTGGACCTGCACGTCGCGTCCCGGTCCGCCAGCGCCTCGGCCAGGCTGCCGAGGTCGTAGCACGCATCGGCCCGCGATGTCGCGCTCAGCTCACCGGGCAGCTCACCCACTATCGCCAGTCGCATGGAATCCCTTTGTGGTTCGGCTCTGTTCGGGACGCCGTTGGTGGGCGCCCTGTGATCTGGGAGAGCCAGAATTCGGGGTTCCCAAACGCCTGGGTACGTGTTCTTCGTCTGCCGACCGCGTCGATTCGTTCGATGGCTCGGACTTCGGGCGCCGACCCACCGTGCTCACCGCCGGGCGGTCACCTGCCCGGCGGCCGGTGACCGGGATGCCCGAAGGTCCGACGCGGCGAAGCGGGCCAGTGCGGCTGCGATCACGAAGCCTGCCAGCGCACTCCACCCCGGTGTCTCCCCGAGGCCGGACTTCGCCATCAGCACCAGCGCGACACCGGCCGCGCAGACGAAGGCACCGGCCAGAGCGGACTGCGCGCGGGCCGCCCGGACGGGAGCATCCCACCAGGGCAGCCGGCGGTGTTCGAGCGGTGAGAGCAGCCGGAACAGCACCAGCATCACCACCGCGAAGACGACCGCGCGCAACGCCAGCCGCCCCCAGAAGCCGCCGGCGTGCACGTCGTAGGCGTCCAGCCCGAACATGTGCAGCCCGAATGCGGCGACTGCGATGGCCGGGATGTGCCACAGGTAGAGGGTCATCGCCCCGGCGTTGCCGACCGCCACGATCCGCCAGATCCGCGGCCTGCGGGCCCAGCGTTGGATCGGTGCGGCCAGCAGCACGAACAGGCACGACATCCACAGGCACTGCATCGCCAGCACCAGAGTCGGCGGTGAGACGTTGGAGACCTGACGAGTGCCGTCGACCACCAGCGACACCGCATAGGGGCCGAACACGACGAGACCCACCTGCGTGGCGAAGGCAGCGACGGCCACCGCCCCCGCCACGCGGACCCCGATCAGACGGCGCGCATAGGCGACACCGACCAGCATCGGGATCAGCCACACCAGCACGAAATTGGCCACCGCGGCCATCGGCTCACCAACCGCGAAGCGGATCACGTCCAGCACCGCGATCGCGGCGAGCAGCGAGGCCAGCACGACGGCGACCGCGGTGCCTCGGTTCAGGCGGGTCATCGCGGGCACCCACGCCAGCGTGAGCAGGTAGACGCCCAGGAACCACAGCAGTGCGACGCTTTCGCCGCCGAGGCCGGCCTCCGACGCTTCACCCATGGTGGCCCGCACGAGCAGCAGTCCCACCGACCATGCCGCCAGGTACCAGAACACCGGTCGGCACAGCCGCTGGGCCCGGGTGAACAGCCATGCCCCCCAGGGGGTTCCATCATGGTGCCCGTAGGCGCCCGCCGCTCCGCCGGCCAGGAAGAACAGCGGCATCACCTGCAGGATCCAGGTGACCGGGGCGAGCGAGGGAAGCGCGCCGAGGATGTTTCCGATGCGCACACCGCCGCTGTCGATGGTGGCCAGCAGCAGGGCACTGTGCCCGAACATCACCACGAGCAGCGCAGCGAGCCTGGCGACGTCGACCGCACGGTCACGCCCGGGCGGAGTCACATCCGGGGTGGAGCCGGTGGGTCGGGCGGTAGATGCCATGAGGCCAGCATGCCTGGCCTGGCGCCACGGCGACTGAGTAGTACTACCGAATTTCGGCGAGAGTTCGCCGGGGCTACAGCGTCGCGGTGTGCGGACCGAGCTGCTGGCACTGCGGGGCCGGCTCGTTTCCGATCCAGTTTCCGCAACCGCGCCCGGTCGCGGTGTAGCTGGCCCCGGGGACGAACGGAGCGTAGAACACCTGAGCCGGTTGTCCGTCGCGGCCCTGGGCGCACCGCTTGGGGGCCCCGTCTCCGACGAGCTGCAGGCAGGCGACGCTCACGTACGGCGACGCCGGCGGACCGCAGTCTGCCGGGGCCACGGTAGCGGTGACCACGTCGGCGCCGTCGCGGTGCACGACCTGCGGAGTCGACAGCGTGAACGAACACGGCGGTGCCGGCGGCACCGGGCCGGCGGCGGCGACCCCCGCCGATCCGGTCAACAGCACCACCGCGGTCACCCCCAGCATCACGGCGCGGCGCGTCATCTGCCGATGGTAGAACACCGCGCCGCCGGCCGGGGCCGGGTCCGTCCTCAGCTTCGTGCGGCCTCGAGGGTCTCGTTGAGTGTCTTGCTGGGCCGCATCACCGTCATCAACTTGGCATCCTCGGGGTAGTAGTAGCCGCCGATGTCGGCGGGGCTGCCCTGCACCTCGTTGAGCTCGGCGACGATGGTCTCCTCGTTGTTGGCCAGCGATTTGGCCAGCGGCGCGAAATGTTCGGCGAGTTCGGGGTCCTCGGTCTGGTTGGCGAGTTCGGCCGCCCAGTACATCGCCAGGTAGAACTGGCTGCCCCGGTTGTCGAGCTCCCCGGCCTTGCGGGACGGGCTCTTGTTGTTGTCGAGCAGCTTGCCGATCGCCGAGTCCATCGTCTTGCCCAGCAGGGTCGCCTTCTTGTTGTCGGACTTGCGGCCCATGTCCTCGAAGCTGGCGCCCAGGGCCAGGAATTCGCCGAGCGAATCCCAGCGGAGATGGTTTTCCTCGATGAGCTGGTGCACGTGCTTGGGCGCCGAGCCGCCGGCGCCGGTCTCGTACATGCCGCCGCCGGCCATCAGCGGGACGATGGACAGCATCTTGGCCGAGGTGCCCAGTTCCAGGATCGGGAACAGGTCGGTGAGGTAGTCACGCAGGATGTTGCCGGTGACCGCGATGGTGTCCTGACCGCGGATGACGCGCTCGAGGGTGTACCGCATGGCCCACACCTGGGGCATGATCTGGATCTGCAGGCCCTCGGTGTCGTGGTCCTTGAGGTATTCCTTGACCTTCTTGCGCAGCTCGGCCTCGTGCGGACGCTCGGTGTCGAGCCAGAACAGCGCGGTCATGCCGGATGCGCGGGCCCGGGTGACGGCGAGCTTGACCCAGTCGCGGATGGCGGCATCCTTGACGACCGGCATCCGCCAGATGTCGCCGGCCTCGACGTTGTGGGACAGCAGCACCTCGCCGGTGTCGATGTCGACGATGTCGGCCACCCCGTCCTCGGGGATCTCGAAGGTCTTGTCGTGGCTGCCGTACTCCTCGGCCTTCTGCGCCATCAGCCCGACGTTCGGGACGGTGCCCATGGTGGTGGGGTCGAACTGTCCGTGGGTCTTGCAGAAGTTGACCATCTCCTGGTAGATCCGCGAGAAGGTGGACTCCGGGTTGACCGCCTTGGTGTCCTTGAGCTTGCCGTCGGCACCGTACATCTTGCCGCCGGCGCGGATCATCGCGGGCATCGACGCATCGACGATCACGTCGCTGGGCGAGTGGAAGTTGGTGATGCCGCGGGCCGAGTCGACCATCGCCAACTCGGGCCGGTGTTCGTGGACGGCGTGGATGTCCTGGATGATCTCCTCACGCTGGGAAGCCGGCAGCGCTTCGATCTTGGTGTACAGGTCGGACATGCCGTTGTTGACGTTGACGCCGAGTTCGTCGAACACCTTCTGGTGCTTGGCGAAGGCGTCCTTGTAGAACACCTTGACCGCGTGCCCGAACACGATCGGATGGCTGACTTTCATCATCGTCGCCTTGACGTGCAGCGAGAACATGACCCCGGTCTTGTAGGCGTCCTCGATCTGCTCCTCGAAGAAGTCGCACAGCGCCTTCTTGCTCATGTACATGCTGTCGATGATGTCGCCCTCGTCGAGTACGACCTCGGGCTTGAGGACCAGGGTCTCACCGCTCTTGGTCTCGAGGACCATCTTGACCTTGCGGGCCTTGTCCAGGGTCATGGACTTCTCACCGTGGTAGAAGTCGCCGTCTTTCATGGTCGCGACGTGGGTGCGCGAAGCCTGCGACCACTCCCCCATGCTGTGCGGGTTCTTCCGGGCGTACTCCTTGACCGCCTTGGGTGCGCGCCGGTCTGAGTTACCTTCGCGCAGAACAGGATTGACAGCGCTGCCGAGAATCTTCGAGTAGCGCGCCTTGATTTCCTTCTCTTCGTCGGTCTTGGGGTCACCCGGGAACTCGGGCAGGTTGTAGCCCTTCTCGCGCAGTTCCTTGATCGCGGCCAGCAGCTGGGGTACCGAGGCGCTGACGTTGGGCAGCTTGATGATGTTGGTCTCGGGCAGTTGGGTCAGCTTGCCCAGTTCGCCGAGATTGTCGGGGACCCGCTGCTCTTCGGTCAGGTAGTCGGGGAACTCGGCCAGGATGCGTGCGGCCACCGAGATGTCGCTGGACTTGACGTCGATGCCGGCGGCCTGCGCGAAGGTGCGAATCACCGGCAGGAAGGCGTAGGTCGCCAGCAGGGGCGCCTCGTCGGTCAGCGTGTAGATGATGGACGGCTGCTCGGCGCTCATGTGGTGGTCTCCCGGCATCGGTTTCGGTCAGTTCGTCAGAGCTCGCGTTGGGCCGGTGACCATCGGCTGGCCGTCGGTATCCGGCTATCAGTATCGCGGCACCGCACCCTTCTGGCGCAGCCTACCCAACCGCCCGCCGCATGGGTCGGCCCAGACCGCCCCTTGGTCACGGTCCGGACCCGGCTCGGCGCGTCGCGCCGGACCCTTCGGCGCCCGCCGCTACATTCACGCCCATGAAATCGGTCAGGAGCAAACGCGCGCTGTTCAGCGCTGCTGTCGCGGTATGTGCGGGTTTCGTGGCGGTGGGCTGCTCGCAGCCGTCGGCACCGGACGGCACGGCAAACGCCGCGGCGGCACAACCGGTGACCGGAACCGTCGAGCAATGGCAGGACGCCGTGTGCCTCGACGACACCGAGATCGCCTCGGGCACCCGCCATGTTCTGTCGGGCAGCTCCTGTGTGCCGCACGACGGGGACGGCATCGTGCACTTCGACCACTTCGACTCGGTGGAGTCGATGGATTCCATGCTGTCGTGGGCGCCGTCGCCGCACGTGGCGAAGACGGTCGTGGACGGTCGGCCGCTGGCCATCTGGACGCCGTCCGGAGAGTCCGAGGATCTGGAGCCGCTGACCGGGTACGGGTTCACCCTGGCGTCCTATCAGACGCCGGCGCTGGCTCGTTCGACGGCGCAGCTGCCTGCCGCGGTGCCCTCTGCCGATGTGGTGACGATCCCGCCGAACCAGTTCGGGTACGTCGCGGTGGCGACCACCTCGGGTGACACCCAGTGCATGGTGGAGACCACGTTCGTGGGGTGTCAGACCGCCGGCGGGAACTGGCAGCAGCACGCCGACGGCAGCGGGCCCTACCACGGGGTGCGGATCAACACCGACGGCACCGGTTCCTGGGTGGACGGCAACCTGGGTGCCGCCGCTCCGACGACGCTGGCCGCCAGCACCTACCGGGCGCTCGGCTGGACCATCGTGTCGACCGGTTCGGAGCTGCGGTTCACCAACGACGCGACCGGACACGGCGCCTTGGTGAGCGTCACGCGGGTGCAGCCGTTCTGACCCAGCCGCCGCGTGGTTGACGAGGCAATGTCCGGGGGCATCGAATGGCAGTCATGCAGAAGGTGTCGATCGAAGCGTTGGCCCGCCAGCAGATGCAGAGCGCTGCCGCCAACAACCGCAATGCCGCCGACACCGTCGTCGGCGGCCACGAGAAGGTGCTGCGTCAGACGGTGATCGGGATGGTCGCCGGCGCCGAGATGGGTGAGCACGAGAATCCCGGGGAGGCCACGGTCTACGTGATCAAGGGTTCGGTCCGGATGTCGGCCGGTGACGAGCAGTGGGACGCCCGGGCCGGCGACCTGCTCAAGGTGCCCGACAGCCGCCACTCGTTGGTCGCGCTGGCGGATTCGGCGCTGCTGCTCACCGTCGCCAAGCTGCCCTAGCCACCCGGTCGAGACAGAGCCGTTCAGCCGGCTGCCGGACGCACTGCGGCAGAACCAAGGTGTGCTAAGCAAGAGTTCCGATGACCTACCTCGCAGAGCTCCGCACCCACTGGCAGCCGTTGGCGGCGGCCACCGCCGGCCTCAGCGCCGGGCTGAGCCTGGCCGCCTACACCAACGCGGCCATGGCGCCGCAGTTCCTGGCGGCGTTCGGCTGGAGTCGCGCCGATTTCGCGCTGACCGGCGTCATCACCCTGCTGACCTTCGTGTTTCTCCCGTTCTACGGTCGGCTCACCGATCTGCTCGGGGTGCGCCGGGTCGCGGTGATCGGTGTGGTGGGGCTGCCGGCATGCTGGGTCGCCTACGCGGCGATGACGGGCCCGATCTGGCAGTACTTCGCGATCAACGTCGCCGTCATCGCGCTCGGGGTGACGACCACTCCGGCCATCTACAGCCGCATCGTGGCCACCAGCTTCCAGCACGCCCGCGGGTTGGCGCTGGCGATCGCCATCTCGGGTCCGCCGCTGCTGGGCGCCGTCGGTGCGCCGGTGCTGGACTGGGTGAATCGCACCCACGGCTGGCGAGCGGGATGCCTGACGATCGCCGCGACCATCACCGTCGTCGGCGCCCTGGCACTTGTCCTGGTCCCGTCGGCCCGGCCGACCGACGGCGAGGGCCGTTCCGATGGTGGCCGGATCGGTGTCTACCGGGTGATCGGCCGCATCCCGGTGTTCTGGATCCTGCTGGGCGGGGTTCTGCTGTGCAATCTGTACCACTCGGTCACCACCACGCAGCTCGGTGTGGTGCTGGGCGACTCGGTGTCGGACGGTGCGGCGGTCGCCACCCTGATCTCCGCCTTCGCCGGCGCGGTGATCGTCGGCCGGTTCGTCTGTGGTGTGGCCCTGGACCGTTTTCCCGCGCACCTGGTGGCGGCGGTGGCGATGGCGCTGCCGGGTCTGGGTTGTCTGCTGCTGGCGTCGCCGTGGGACGGCTTCACGGTGCTGGTGGTGGCGGTGTGCTGTCTGGGTGCGGCCTGGGGCGCCGAGGGCGACGTGATCGCCTTCCTGGTGTCACGGCGCTTCAGCCTGACCATCTACAGCACCGTGCTGTCGGTGCTGTCGGCGGCGATCGGGGTGTCCTCGGCGCTGGGCGCGCTGATTCTCAGCCGCTCACTACAGGGCAGTGACAGTTTCAACGGTTTCCTGACCTTCGCCGGCGGTGCGGCGTTGCTCGGCGGGGCGCTGTTCCTGTTGCTCGGGCGCCGTCAGCGCGAGCCGCAGACCGCCGCGGCGGCCCAGGCTTGAGCGACGCGCCGGGCGCAATTGGCAGCAAAGCCGACCGACCGGGTGGCGGGCGGCACTAAGGTGCAGTGCGTGCGCAGAGACGTGTTGGCCAAGGGCCGCGGCCGCTGGATGGCGGTGGCGGTGTCTCTGGTCGTCTCGGGCGGCATGCTCTACGCCCAGAACAGCGCCCCGGCAAGCGGTCCGGCCACGGCGCAGCCAGCGGGCGCGCAACGCGCCGAAGCGGCTGAGCAGCCCGAACGTGTCCGGGCCTCCGAGGCGGAACTGTTGGCGGCCAGCGCACCCGTCGACGGGCGGGTCTTCGACTTCGCGCTGCCCGCGGGCGTCGCGCCCGAGGGCGGCCTGCAGATCCAGACGATCTGGGCCGCCCGGGCGATCAGCGCGTTGTTCCCCGAGATCACCACGATCGGTGGCTACCGGCAGGATCCGCTGAAGTGGCATCCCAACGGTCTGGCGATCGACGTGATGATCCCGAACTACCACAGCGACGAAGGCATCGAGTTGGGCAACCAGATCGCCGGGTACGCACTGGCCAACGCGGAGCGTTGGGGTGTGCTGCACGTGATCTGGCGGCAGGGTTTCTATCCGGGGATCGGCGCGCCGAGTTGGACCGCCGACTACGGCAACGAGACGCTCAACCACTTCGACCACATTCACATCGCCACCATCGGCGGTGGCTACCCGAGCGGCGACGAGACGTACTTCATCAGCTCGATGCAGAAATAGCCCGGCCGATCCCGCGGCCGCGATCGCGTTCCGCGGCTACGCACTCGCGGGTGGCGGGCGGCTCGGGCGGTCAGACCGCGATGGCCTCGCAGGCCTGATCGCCGGCCGGGTCGCCCCCGCCGGCACAGGCGAGCGCGTCGAGCACGTTGCTGGGCTCGGGGCTGTCGACCGACGGCGGGGCCGGCGGCCACAGCGGGAAGATGCTGGCGCCCTGTACTCCGGTCAGTCGGGCGACGCTCTGCGCGACGACGTTGGTCACCACATAGGTGAGGTCGGCGACGAGCCGGACCGGGACGATGGCCAGTCCGGCGAGTGGGCTGATCAGGAAGATGCCCTGATCGGCGATCTGCTGCAGTTGCGCGGTGATGTCTTCGCGGAATCCGTAGACCAGGTAGGGCACGGTGGCCGCGACGGTGCGGATCCCCAGCGCCACATCGGTGAGGATGTCGGGGTAGCCGTACATGCCGATCGCGTCCTGCAGCGCCCCGCGCAGCGCCTCGTCGTTGATCGGGAACACATTGCTGTCGTCGAGCGTGGTGAGCGACACGCCGTCGGAGTCGGCCGGCGGGGTGCCGCCGAACAGGGTCACCACCGTCGGTGTGACGTCGACGATCTGGTACCGCAGGTTGATGGCTCCGGCGGCGAAGATATCCGGGTTCTCCGCGATGACGAATGTCGCTGTCTCATCGGGTGATTGGAAGCCGTGCCCGAAACCCTGCTGGGGTTGATGGCCGTGATCGGTGACCACCAGGATCATCCACTGCTCGCCGGTCATCGCCTCCCACGCCTCGACCTCCTGCATGATCTCGCCGAGGTTGCGGTCCATGTTCTGGATCGCGGCGGCGTACTGCGGTGAGGCACCGCCGTACATGTGCCCGTTCTCGTCGACGCCCACGAAGTAACTGAAGATGAAGTTCGGCACCGACGGGTCGGCGGCGGCCACGGCCAGCTCGGTGGCGTCACCGACGGCGTCGTCGGTCAGCAGCCAGTTGGTGTCACCGGGGATCTGGGCGATGTCGACGATGTCGTCGGCCGGGATCATGCCGGCGCCGGCGATTCCGGAGATCACGTCCCAGTTCGCGATGGAGGTGGTCTGGATGAGCGGGTTGAAACCCTCGAGCTGGGTGAACACCGTCGGCCAGCTGTCGTAGGTCCACGGGGTGAACACGTTGTTGATGACCCCGGTCCGCTCACCCCACGCTCCGGTGAGGATGGCGGTCCACGACGGGTTGGAGATGGTGGTGTGCCCGACGATGCTCGCCGGCGCTGTGGTGCCGCCCTGCATGAGGCTGAAGAAGTTGGTGTTCGCGACGTTGTCGAGCACCCTGCTGAGGTTGGTCCCGTCCACCCCGATCACCAGCACGTTCGGTGAGGGGTCGGCCAGCAACTCGATCTGTGGCGGGATCACCGCGCTGGCGGTGCTGTGCGTCGTGGTGCGCTCGAGTTCGTCCCGGGTGGCCGCCAGCATCGCCAGCGCCACCGGCATCGGGCTGGGCGCGGGCAGGTCCGGGGCCGAGTCGGCCGTGGTCGGCAGGGAGGCCGCGACGCCGGCCGTCGTCAGGCTGGCCGCGGGCTCGGTGGGGGTCTGCGGGATCTCGGGCTGATCGGCCTCGTCGCCCCGGGTGGCGGCCGCGACCGTCTCGGGCGTTCCGGCGGCGACATCGCCGGCGGCCGCGTCGAGATCGTTGCCGGCCTCGTCGCCCGCTTCACCGTCGACGCCCTCGGTGCCGACGTCATCGACATCAACGGCTTCATCGTCGACATCGGCATCATCAAGGTCGTCGGTGTCGTCGGTGTTGACGTCACCCTGGTCGTCGGCCTCGTCGGCATCGCTGTCTCTGGCGTCCGAGTCGGTACCCGACGACACCGAAGCCCCCTGCCGCGAGGACCTGTCCGGCCCGGTCTCCGGGCGGTCGGAGGCATTCCTCGGGGTTTTCGGGGTTTTCGCCGCCGCCTGACTGGTCTCGCCGGCACCCGAGGAGTCCGAGGTGTCGGCGGCGGCGACACCGGTACCGCTCGCCACCGCCAGGCCGACACCCAGGGCGATCGCCAACCCGCCTACCCGACCGATGTACTTTGCGTGGCTCACGGGCACTCCTCGGGCTCGCCTGGCCGGCACCACACGGCAGTTTGCCGCGCCGTAAAGCTACGCCCACGACGTGGCCGTCCGGCCACGAATCGGCGACTTCGTCGCAACCGGGCCCGGCGATCCGCCGACCTGTCCGATCCGCCGACCCGCGGCAGCGGGCGGGCCACCGAAACGGGCTGCCCGCCCAGGTAGGCTGGCGCGAGCGCCGCTTGCGTGAGTGGTCCGTGACGCTGCCGTTCTCCAGTGCGAGCGCTGGGGAATCGAAGGCGAACGGAAGGGCCAGCTGTGCCGGAGACCAGACGGCGAGTCAGACGCATCAGTATCCAGTCCAAGCTGCTGCTGATGTTGCTGTTGACCAGCGTCCTGTCGGTGGCGGTGGTCGGCGCCATCGGATTCCAGTCCGGCCGGGAGTCACTGCGTGAATCGGTGTTCGAGCAGCTGACCCTGATCCGCAGTGCGCAGGCCCGGATGCTGGAGAAGGCCATGCGCGACCTGTCCAGTTCGATGGTGGTCTACACCCGCAGCAGCGATGCCGAGCAGGCGATCGCGGCTTTCACCACCGGCTACGACGAGCTGCGCGACGCCGACATCGCGCCCGAGCAGCAGCAGGCCCTCGTTGACTACTACGAGCGCAACTACGGCGAGTCCGACGCCGACGCCGACCGCGATGCCGCCCAGGCCCGGGTCCAGGCGTTGCTGCCCCGGTCCAACTCTCAGCGCTACCTGCAGGCCACCTACACGCTTCGAGCCGAGCAGCCCGACGGCGGGATCAACCTCGACGACGCCGGCGACGGCAGCGCCTGGTCGGCGGCCAACGCACGGTACAACGAGTTCTTCCGGCAGATCATCAAACGCCAGCACTCGACCGATGCGTTGCTGATCGACGCCCGCGGCAACGTGGTCTACAGCGTCGGCAAAGGCATCGACCTGGGCACCAACATCCAGTACGGACCGTACCGGGGCAGCAACCTGGCCGAGGCGTTCAAGGAGGCGATGAACTCCAACTCGCTCGACGAGGTGGTCGTCCGCGACTATGACACCTACCAGCCGAGCGGGATGCCGACGGCCTGGATGGTCTCCCCGATCGGTCCGCCGGGAAACGTCCAGGGCGTGATGGCGCTGGCGCTGCCGTTGGACAACCTGAACCGGGGGATGACGTTCAACGGGGACTGGCAGGGCGCCGGGCTGGGCGGGACCGGTGAGACGATCCTGGTCGGCCCGGATCTGTTGATGCGTTCGGAGTCGCGGTTGTTCATGGAGGACCCCGACGCCTACCGCGCTGACGTGGTGGCGGCCGGAACTCCGGTCGAGGTGGCCGACGACGCCATCAGGCTGGGTACCACCATTCTGGTGCAGCCGATCGACACCGACGCGGTCGCCAACGCCCTTCAGGGCGAGACGGGTACGTTGATCACCGACGATTACGAGGGTCGCCGCACCCTGCAGGCATATTCACCGGTGCAGACCGCGGGCCTGAACTGGGTGCTGGTCGCCAAGATCGATGTGTCCGAGGCGTTCGCGCCGGTTGCCTCGTTCACCCGCACCCTGGTGCTGTCCACCGTGGTGATCATCCTGGTGGTGTGCATCGCCGCGCTGCTGCTGGCCCGGGTGTTCGTTCGCCCCATCCGGCGGCTGGAGGCAGGCGCCGAGCAGATCGGAGCCGGCGACTACGACGTGCAGCTGCCGGTGAAGTCCCGTGACGAGTTCGGCGATCTGACCATTGCCTTCAACTCTATGAGCCGCAACCTGCAGACCAAGGAACGCCAACTCAACGAGCAGCGCGCCGAGAATGACCGCCTGTTGTTGTCGCTGATGCCCGAACCGGTGGTCGAGCGCTACCGTGAGGGTGAGCAGAACATCGCCCAGGAGCACCGGGATGTGACGGTGGTGTTCGCGAACGTCGATGGGCTCGACGAGCTCGCCGAACGGTTGACCGCAGAGGAGTCACTGGGCGTGGTCAACCAGTTGGTCCGCCAATTCGACTCAGCGGCAGAGGATCTCGGTGTCGAGCGGGTCCGCACTCTGCACGACGGGTACCTGGCCAGCTCCGGGTTGACCGTTCCGCGGCTCGACAGCGCCCGCCGCACGGTGGACTTCGCCGTGGAGATGCAACGCATCATCGACCGGTTCAACGCCGAGACCGGTCACCGGCTGCGGCTGCGGGCCGGGATCAACACCGGGACGGTCACCAGCGGGCTGCTCGGCCAGTCCAACCTCGTCTACGACATCTGGGGTTCTGCGGTCAACGTCGCGTACCAGGTGCACAAGACACCGCCGGAGGCCGGTGTCTATGTCACCGAGGTGGTCTATCAGGCGATGCGCGACATCCGGGACTTCACCGCCGACGGCGACATCGTCGTCAGTGACCGGGTCGAGCGCCTCTACCGGCTCGACGGGGAGCGACGATGACCGACAGCTTCTCGGCGCCGTGGTTCTGGTGGGCGATCGCCATCGCGGTGGCGCTGCCGGTGTCGCTGGTGGTGCTCACCGAGGTGCACAACGCGCTGCTGCGGCGCAACAGTTTTCTGGCCAAACCAGTGGCTCTGGTGCGTAACTACATCCTGCCGCTGGCGGCCCTGCTGCTGCTCCTGCTCAAAGCCAGCGAGATTCGTGCCGAGGCGACCCCGGTCCGGGTGGTCGCCACGGTACTCGGCTTCGTCGTGCTGGTGCTGCTGCTGTCCGGGCTGAACGCGACGGTGTTCCAGAGCGCGCCCGAGGGCAGTTGGCGCAAGCGGGTTCCGTCGATCTTCCTCGACGTCGCCCGGTTCATCCTGATCACCGTCGGTGTGGGGCTGATCTTCGCGTTCATCTGGGGCGCCAACGTCGGTGGACTGTTCACCGCGCTGGGCATCGGCTCGATCGTGCTGGGTTTGACGCTGCAGAACTCGGTGGGGCAGGTCATCTCCGGGCTGCTGGTGCTGTTCGAGCAGCCCTTCGAAACCGGTGACTGGGTCGCCACCCGCTGGATCGACGGCGGCCGGGTGGTCGAGGTGAACTGGCGCGCCACCCATCTGGACTCCGGCAACGGCATCTACGTGCTGCCCAATTCGCTGCTGGCCACCGAATGGTTCATCAACCTCAGCCTGCCCCGCGACGAGCACTCCATCGACATCGTCACCAAGTTCTCGGCCGGAGATCCTCCCGACGCGGTGTGTCGGATGCTCACCCGCACAGCGCGGCAACTGCCCTGTCTGCGAGCCGACGGCGAGCCGATCACCCGAACCGGCGCCACCGGCGACTACACGACCACGATTCCGCTGCATTCACCGGCCGACGACGCCGAAGCCCGGTCGACGTTTCTGCGCTGGATCTGGTACGCGGCCCGGCGTGACGAACTCAAGCTCGACGACGTCGCCGACGAGTTCCCGCCGCCGCTGATCGCCGATGAGGCGCTGCGGGTGGTCGGCCGCAGCCTGCACCTGGGCCGCACCGACCAGGAGGTGCTGCGCGAGCACCTGCGGGTGGTTCGCTTCGGCGCCGGCGAGACCGTGCAGGAACACGGCACGGTACCCGAGCGGATGATGTTCGTGATCAGTGGACAGGTGCGCTTGGAGGTCACATCCGACGACGGGGTGGTCGGTATCCGCACGCTGGAGCGCGGTGAGTTCCTGGGCCAGACGGCGCTGACACGGGAGGCCGTCAAGGCCGACGCCGTCGCCGTGGAGGAGTTGACCGTGGCCTGGATCGGCCGCGAGAGCATGGAGTCGCTGGTGCTGCGCCGGCCGCTGCTGATGCGGGAGATCGGCCGGGTCATCGAGGAGCGCCGGGCCAGCCTGCGCCGCCTGACCGCCGGCGTCAACGGCTAGCCCAACCCCCGCGAGGAGCCGAGATGCCCACCGACTACGACGCCGACGACACCGCTGCGCGGTATGCCGCGAGCACCGCCAGGCCGGTGCGGACCCGCATCGAGGAGTACACGTTCCTGCGCCGCATCGGTGACGTGCAGGGGCGCAGCGTGCTCGACGCGGCCTGCGGTTCCGGGCACTTCACCCGCATCCTGCGTCGTTCCGGCGCGGCGGTGGCCGGCTTCGACATCTCGGCGAGGATGATCGAGCTGGCGCGCAAGCAGGAGGCCCACGAGCCGCTGGGCATCGACTATGCCGTCGCCGACGCGCGGACCGTGGTGCCGCGAGCGCACCACGACCTGGTGGTGGCCGCCTACCTGCTGGTGTACGCCCGCGACCGCGCCGAGTTGGCGCAGATGTGCCGTGGCCTGGCCAGCCGGGTCGCGGCCGGCGGCCGCCTGGTCACCCTGACCACCAACCCCGCCCTGTACACCTTCGATCGGGTTCCCGACTACGGCAAGTACGGGTTCCGGGTTGCGCTGGCGGACAGCGTCTTCGACGGCGCACCCATCGAGTTGACCCTGAACGCCGGGGACTCGAGCGTGGTCATCGAGAACTACTACCTGCCGGTGCAGGCCTACGAGTCCGCGCTGTGTGACGCCGGGTTCGACGATGTCAGGGTGCACCTTCCGGAGGTGTCCCCCGCCCCGGACGGGGCGGACGAAGGCGACTTCTGGAACGACTACCTGATGTTCCCGCCGTCGATCGTCATCGAGGCTGTTCGGGTCTAGACCCGTTGTGCCGGTTGGGTTTACCGACCAACGCTTCACCCAGAAACTCGTCCGGGCTCTCGACGCCGGGCAGGGCGAAGAAGAACCCGCCGCCGACCGGCAGGATGTACTCCTCCAACGGTTCCCCGGTGAGCCGGTTCTGCACCGCCAGGAAACCGCGTTCCAGGCTGCGCTGATAGGACACGAAGGCCAACCCCTGATCCAGCCGGCCGGCGCCGTCGAAGCTGCGCACATAGGAGAAGCCGCGGCGCAGGATCAGGCTGTCCTCGGTCTCCGGGGTGCGCGGGTTGGCCAGCCGGATGTGGGCGTCCAACGGGATCCGCTTGCCGTCGGGATCCTCGGCGTAGTCCGGTTCGGCGAACTCGTCGGTCATCCCCAGCGGCGCCCCGCTGATCTTCTCCCTACCGAAGATCTCTTCCTGCTCGACGAGCCGGGTCCGGTCCCAGAACTCGACGAACATCCGGATGATCCGCACCGCCTGATACGACCCGCCGACCGCCCATGCGGGCTCGCCGTCATCGGGGCCGACCCAGACGTAGCGGTCCATCAGGGCCTGGTCCTCACTGTCCAGGTTCGCGGTGCCGTCCTTGAAGCCCAACAGGTTTCGCGGGGTGGCGGCGTGTGAGACCGCTCCTGCCCCGCGGGAGTAGCCGTCCATCATCCAGTGCAGCACCAGGTGCCGGCGGGTGCGGCGCATCAACTGACGCAGCGCGAACTGCAGCGTGTCGACGTGGCCCGCTTCCATGGTGAGCAGCAGATCACCGTGGGACAGCTGGGGGTCGAGCCGGTCGTTGGCCAGGAACGGCATCTCGACCAGCTCTTTGGGCTTGCGATCGGCCAGCCCGAATCGGTCGTCGAACAGCGACGCACCGACACTGACCACCACCGACAGGTCGTCGGGCGGCGGTTCCTCGCCCAGGATGCCGGAATCGACCGGCGGGTAAGCCCGGTTGCGCTGTTCGGGCGGGCGCCCGGACATCAGGCCCCGGATCTCGTCGGTCAGTTCGGCCAGCGTCGCCGCGAGCTGCTCCCGGCCGTCGGCGATGACGGTGAACGCCGCCATCAGCCCCTGGTTGGGCACCGGGACGGCGGTGACTCCGGCCTGGTGCGGACCGGCGAACTCGACGTAGCGCGGCGCCGGAGGGGTAGCCGCGGGCTCTCCCTCCGGCGCCGAACATCCGGCCAGGGTGGCGCCGACACCGACCGCGGCACCGGTGCCCAGGGCCCCGGTGACGAAGTGGCGCCGGCTCAGGCCGGAACGCTTCGGGTTCCCGGTCACTGCAGGTTCAGCGCACCGGAGATCTGCGCGACACTCTCCGAGAGGCCGGCCAGCTGAGCCTTGAGGGTGTCGACGGTCTGCTGGTCGACGGTCACCTCGGGGCAGCGCGGCGAGGGGAACTCATCGTTCTCGGTGCAGTACAGCACCCACCCGTCGCTGGTGCGCAGCGGGTCCAGGGTCGCGTTGATCTCCGCGAACCCGGATTCGATCTGCTCGAGCAGGCCCGGGTCGGCCTCTTGCAGCGCCGGGGTGAGGGCGTCGACCGCGGCCTGCGAACCCTCGATGTTGGCGTTGAGGTCCCACAGGTCGGTCTTGGAGTAGCGGTCCTCCTCACCGGTGATCTTGCCCTCGGAGACCTCTTCGATCAGCTCGGCGGCACCGACCGACACATCGGACGGCGTGACCTCCAGCGTCGGCATCTGCTCGTTGAGCGTGGCGATGTCGGCGTCGAGTTGATCGGCGAACTCCGCGCCGCCCTCGGTGGTGTTCTGGTCGAACAGCAGGTACTCGAGGCGGTGCCAGCCGGTGAACTCCGGATCGTCGACCCCGGCGAAGTCGTCGACACGTGAGTCGACGACACCGTCGATCTCTTCGACCAGCCCGGCCAGCGGCTCGATGCGCTCCCACGGCACCCGCGACGGCGCGTAGGCGGCCTGGGCGGCCTCCAGGTCACCGGCCCGCACGGCATCGGTGAAGGTCTTGACCACGACGACCAGCTGGTTGGACTGGTCGACGGCGTACGCCTGGTACTCCTCGGCGGCCTCGGCGACCATCGGGTCGGGGGCCGCGGACGGCGTGGTCTCGGATGCTGTGTCGCTGGATTCCGTTGCCGTGGTGTCGGTTTCGGAGCTGGAACAGCCGGCCAGCGCCAGTCCCAGGGCCAGCGCGGAAACAGGCAGAGCAGAAAGCCGCCTCATGTACAAACCTCCTTGTTCGGGTCGCAACGCAGGTTAGCCGCCTTGCGCCGACTGAGGATAGCCCCACCTAAATAAAGGTGACCTTAGTCCCTCGGGGGCCCACCCCGGTTAGGCTAGGGTTTGCTACAGCGTCCGGGTCGGTCGGGACGCGGGAAGGGAAGCCTGCATGCGCACGCGTTGGAGCCGGATCGCCGGCCGAATCGGCACCGTCATCGCCCTCACCGCAGCCCTCGGAACCGCGGCCTGCTCGGGCTCCGGCGACGGTGATGAGCTGCTGATCTACAGCGCCCAGCACGAGTCGCTGACCAAGGAGTGGATCGAGGCCTTCACCGCCGAGACCGGCATCGCGGTGACCTACCGACAGGGCGGCGACACCGAGATGGGCAACCAGCTGGTCGCCGAAGGTGACGCCTCACCCGCCGATGTGTTCCTCACCGAGAACTCCCCGGCGATGGCCGCGGTCGAGCGGGCGGGCCTGTTCGCCGACATCAACCCCGAGATCGCCGCCCAGGTTCCCGAGCAGTACCGCCCCTCCAGCGGCAAGTGGACCGGTGTCGCCGCACGCGCCACCGTGTTCGCCTACAACACCGACATGCTGACTCCCGAGCAGTTGCCGACCTCAATGCTCGACCTGCAGCAACCCGAGTGGCAGGGGCGCTGGGGAGCGCCGCCGGCCAAGGCGGACTTCCAGGCCATCGTGGCCGCGCTGCTCGAACTCGAAGGCGAAGAAGTCACCCAGCAGTGGCTGGAGGGCATGAAGGCCAACGCGAAGATCTACGACAACAACATCACCACGTTGCGCGCGGTCAACAACGGCG
Organism: Mycobacterium sp. ABE4_509; assembly: GCF_056160785.1. Classification (NCBI taxonomy): domain Bacteria; kingdom Bacillati; phylum Actinomycetota; class Actinomycetes; order Mycobacteriales; family Mycobacteriaceae; genus Mycobacterium; species Mycobacterium sp. ABE4_509. Next base: position 27,499 of record NZ_JBSWXU010000004.1, read on the forward strand.
AGGTCGCCGGCGGGGTGATCTACCACTACTACTGGTTCCGCGATCAGGCGGAGACCAAGGAGATCAGCGAGAACACCGCACTGCACTACTTCCGTCACCAGGATCCCGGCGCCTTCGTGAGCATCTCCGGCGGCGGCATTCTGGCCAGTAGCGACAAGCAGGACCAGGCCCAGCAGTTCCTGCAGTTCGTCACCGGAAAGGCCGGCCAGGAAGTGCTCGAGAAGGGAACCTCGTTCGAATACCCGGTCGGCAGCGGCGTGCCCGCCAACCCGGCCCTGGTCCCGCTGGCCGAACTGCAGGCACCGGCGGTCAACCCGTCCGACCTCAACGCGCAGGCGGTGTCGGACATGATGACCCAGGACGGTCTGCTGTAGGTGCTGATCCCGGCCGCTGCACAGGACACCGGGCCGGGGCCGCAGAATCCGCCGGCCCCGGTGCGCTCGGCGGCACCGACGCGGCCCGGCCCGCTGATCAGCGGCACCGTCGCGGTGCTGGTGGCAGCGACGTTCATTCCGCTCGGGTATGTGGCCTGGGCGTTCGTCACCACCGGCTGGGACCAGGCCTACGCGCTGATCGTCCGGCCGCGCGTCGGTGAGCTGCTCGTCAACACCCTCTCGCTGGTGGTGCTGACGGTTCCGCTGTGCGTCGTCGTCGGGGTGGGCGCCGCCTGGCTGGTGGAACGCACCGATGTGCCGGGGCGCGCGTTCTGGCGGCCGCTGCTCGTCACCCCGCTGGCGGTGCCGGCCTTCGTCAACAGCTACGCCTGGCTCGGCATCGCGCCCTCGCTGCACGGGCTCGGTGCCGGCGTGCTGGTCACCTCGCTGTCCTACTTCCCGTTCGTCTATCTGCCCGCAGCGGCCACGCTGCGGCGACTGGACCCCACCATCGAGGAGTCCGCGCGCGCACTGGGTTCCAACTCCGCCGGCGTGTTCTTCCGCGTGGTGCTTCCGCAGCTGCGGCTGGCGATCCTCGGTGGAGCGCTGCTGATCGGTCTGCACCTGCTCGCCGAATACGGCGCGTTCGTGATGCTGCGCTTCGAGACCTTCACCACCGCGATCTTCCAGCAGTTCCAGGCGACGTTCGACGGACCGGCCGGCGCCATGCTCGCCGGGGTGCTGGTGCTGTGCTGCCTCGTGCTGCTGGGCGCCGAAGCCGGCGCACGCGGCACTTCCCGGTTGGCCAGGATCGGTGGTGGAGCCGCCCGCGGCGCTGTGCCGCTTTCGCTTGGGCGCCATCGCCTTCCGGCGTTGGCGACTCTGGTGGCGCTCGCCGTTCTGGCCCTGGGAGTGCCGCTGTGGACGCTGTTGCGCTGGCTGTGGGTGGGCGGCCCCGAGGTGTGGGCGTTCGGGGTGCTCGGCTCGGCCCTGTCCCAGACGATCGGGCTGGCGACGGTCGCGGCCCTGGTGGCGACGGTGCTCGCCTTCCCGGTCGCGTGGGTCGCGGTGCGCTCGGAGGGTGTGCTGGCCCGCAGCGTCGAGGGCGCCAACTACGTGACCAGTTCGCTGCCCGGCATCGTCACCGCGCTGGCCTTGGTGACGGTGACCATCCGGCTGGCTCCCCCGCTTTACCAGACCGTCGTGGTGGTGGTCTGCGCCTACGTGCTGATGTTCCTGCCCCGCGCCCTGGTCAGCGTGCGGGCCGGCCTCGCGCAGGTCCCGATCGGCCTCGAGGAGGCCTCCCGATCGCTGGGGGTGCCGCCGTGGGCGACGTTCCTGCGGGTGACACTGCGGCTGACCGCTCCGTCCGCCGCCGCCGGAGCGTCGCTGGTGTTCGTCGCCGTGGCCACCGAATTGACCGCCACCTTGCTGCTGGCACCGACCGGTACCCGGACCCTGGCGATGGGTTTCTGGGCGCTGTCCAGCGAGTTGAACTACGCCGCGGCCGCACCGTATGCCCTGGTCATGGTGGTGTTGGCGATGCCGGTCACCATGGTGCTGTTCCGCCAGTCCACCAAGGCGGCCGCCATATGACCGTGACCGCGCAGGTGAACGGGCTCACCAAGTCCTTCGGCGGCGCCGTCGTGCTCGACGGCATCGATCTGGAGTTGCCCCAGGCCAGCACGACCGCCATCGTCGGGTCCTCGGGGTGCGGCAAGACCACGCTGCTGCGGCTGATCGCCGGCTTCGAGTCCCCGGACAGCGGAAGCATCCTCATCTCCGGGCGACAGGTGTCCGGACCGGGGGTGCATGTACCCGCGCATCGGCGCGCGGTCGGCTACGTCGCGCAGGACGGTGCACTGTTCCCGCATCTGACGGTCGGCCAGAACATCGCTTACGGCTTGTCCGGCAGCTACCGCAGTGCCGCGGTCCGCCGCCGGGTCGCCGAACTGCTGGAAACCGTTGCGCTGGAACCTTCGCACGCCACTCGGCGTCCGCATCAGCTCTCCGGTGGGCAGCAGCAGCGGGTCGCGCTGGCCCGGGCGCTGGCCCGCCAACCCGAGCTGATGTTGCTCGACGAACCGTTCAACGCGCTCGACGCCGGACTGCGGGCGTCGACCCGCAAGGCGGTCGCCGGTCTGCTGACCGCCGCCGGGGTGACGACGCTGGTGGTCACTCACGATCAGGAAGAGGCGATGTCGATCTCCGACCGGGTGGCGGTCATGCGACACGGCCGCTTCACCCAGGTCGGCAGTCCCCGTGAGGTGTACCGGCATCCGGTGGACCGGTTCACCGCCGAATTCCTGGGCGAGTGCGTGTTCGTGCCGTGCACCGTCTCGGCCGGCGCGGCCGACTGTGTGCTGGGCCGTGTGCCGGTTGGCGCGTCGGATCCCCCCGGGGCCGCCACGTTGATGCTGCGCCCCGAGCAGCTGGTGGCCACCGAGGTGTCCGACAGCGAACGGGACACCGGCATCGGCACCGTCATCGCCACCGAATTCCTCGGCCACGACATGCTGCTCACCATCGATCCCGGCGGTGACATCGCCCCGATCACCGTGCGCCAGCACAGCATGGAGCCACCCGAGGTGGATGCCAAGGTACACATCGACGTGATGGGCGGTGGAGTGGTCTTTCGATGACCGGACTCGTCGACCACCTGTCGGGCTTCGGCGATCGTCTCGCCGTCGCGACCCGGACCGAGCAGCTCAGCTACCGCGAGTTGGCGGCCCGGGTGGCCGCGACGGCCGGAAGCCTCAGCGGTGCACGGCGTCTGGTGCTGCTGGAGACCCGCAACGATCTCGACACCGTGATCTCCTACCTGGCCGCCCTGGCGGCCGGGCATGTGGTGCTGCCGGTGGCCGCCGGCAGCCGGCACACGGCGATCATCGACATCTACGACCCCGACATCGTCATCGACCGCACCGGAGCCCACCAGCGCCGCGCCGTCGCCGCGGGAGCGTTGCACCCCGATCTGGTGCTGCTGCTGTCGACCTCGGGTAGCACCGGGTCACCGAAGTTGGTGCGGCTGTCGGCGCAGAACCTGATCTCCAACGCCCGCGCCATCGCCGAGTACCTCGACATCCGCGACACCGACCGGGCGGCAACGACATTGCCGATGTCCTACTGCTACGGACTGTCGGTGGTCCACAGCCATCTGCTGGTCGGGGCCGGGCTGATCGTGACCGACGGCTCGGTGGTCGACGACGAGTTCTGGGATTTGTTCGCCCGGCACGGCGGAACCACGCTGGCCGGGGTTCCCTACACCTTCGACCTGCTGGACCGGATCGGTTTCGCGGACATGGACCTGCCCGGGCTGCGCTACCTCACCCAGGCCGGCGGCCGGCTGGCGCCCGAGCGGGTGCGTGCCTACGCCGAACTCGGGGCGCGCAAGGGCTGGGAGTTCGTCGTGATGTACGGGGCCACCGAGGCGACCGCCCGAATGGCCTACCTGCCAGCCGAACTGGCGTCCTCGCACCCGGAATCCATCGGCAGGCCGATCCCCGGCGGATCGTTCCGGATCGACCCGAGCGAGGGCTGGGATGACGGCGCCGGTGAGCTCGTCTACCGCGGCCCCAACGTCATGATGGGCTATGCGGAGTCGCGCGCCGAACTGGCGCTCGGCCGCTGCGTCGACGAACTGCGCACCGGTGACATCGCCCGGCGCGGGGTTGACGGCCTCTACGAGGTGATCGGCCGGGCCAGTCGCTTCGTCAAGCTGTTCGGGCTGCGTATCGATCTGGACCGGCTCGAGGCGCAGCTGTCCGACCGCGGGGTGACGGCGATGTGCGCGCCGGACGAGGACCGGGTGGCTGTCGCCTATCTCGGTGATTCGCTCCGAACCGATGTGGCGCGCACGGCGTCCGAGGCGGCGGGCATACCGGTGACATCGGTGGCTGCGGTGGCGGTACCGGCTCTGCCGCGGACCGCATCGGACAAGCCGGACTATCGGTCGGTTCGCGAGTTGGTGGGCGGCGGAACCGGACCGGAGGCGCACGGTAGCGATCTGCGCCGGATGTTCGCCGAGGCGCTGCACCTGGACGAGGCGGCTGTCACCGCCGACCACAGTTTCGTCGACCTGGGCGGCAACTCGCTGTCCTACGTGGCGCTGTCGGTGCGGCTGGAGCGGGTACTGGGTCATCTGCCGTCCGATTGGCACCGGCGCACGGTCGGTGAGCTCGAGTCGATGGGTCGCCCGGCCGCGCGGCGCCGGTCGTGGTGGAAGGCGACGATGGAGACCAGCGTGGCCCTGCGTGCCGTGGCGATCGTGTTGATCGTCGGGTCGCACGCCGGGCTGTTCGAGGTGTGGGGCGGGGCTCATGTGCTGCTCGGCGTCGCCGGGTACAACTTCGGCCGGTTCTGCCTGACCCCGGTACCGCACGCCGATCGGGTGCGGCATCTGCGCAGCACGATCGCCTGGATCGCGGTGCCCGCGATCGCGTGGATCGCGCTGGTGCTGGTGCTCACCGACGACTACCACATCACCAACCTGCTGCTGCTGGAGAAGTTCTTCGGCCCCGACGGGAGCATGACGGCGGGCCGGCTGTGGTTCGTCGAGGCGCTGGTGTGGATCCTGGTCGCGCTGGCCCTGGTGTTCTGGTGGCCGGCCGGCGACCGGGCCGAGCGCCGCTACCCGTTCGCCGTCGCGCTGGGCTTCCTGGCGGTCGGACTGGCGTTGCGCTACGACGTGCTCGGTCTGGCACTCGGCAACGACGCCTGGTTCACCGTGCTGACGTTCTGGTTCTTCGCGGCCGGATGGGCGGCGGCCAAAGCGTCGGCGGCGTGGCAGCGGGCGGTGGTGACGGTGGTGCTGGCGGTCGGCCTGCTCGGCTACTTCGATGACCTCTACCGCGGTGTGCTGGTCTTCACCGGGCTGGCGCTGTTGATCTGGCTGCCCGCGATCCGCTGCCCGGCCGGACTCACCGTTGTCGCCGGAGTGCTGGCCGAGGCATCGCTGTTCATCTACCTCACCCATTACCAGGTGTACGAGTTGTTCGGCGGGCACCCGCTGGCGGGTGTGATCGCCTCGCTCATCGTCGGGGTTCTGCTGACCAAGCTGGTCTCGATGCTGCGCAACCGGGTCGGCCGCACACCGGCCGCAGCTGCGGCGGCGGCGACGGTGCGGACACCCGCAGGCTAGACGCGTACCCGGGGTCTATCCCCCGACCGCCGCGTCGTAGCGCGGCACCCAGCGCAGGTCGGAGGGCTGGGTACCGGTTCGCCACTCCAGATGGGTCCGGGACGCTACGATCGTCGAATCCCCGCACGTCGCGCACAGCACGGAATCCATGACGCGGGGTTGCCGGCGGCAGACGGCGCATCGGCTCTGAGCCTTCATGGCGCACCTCCCAAGCAGTTGTCGCTGGCGTCCAGCCTGCCTGCCGCGCCTTCGGGATCCACTCGCAAGCGCTGTGCGTGCGCTGTGAGTGTGTGGGGCCGGCTTCGTCAGTCGGCGTCACCGGTCTCGTCGAGCCGTTGGTTCACCCGGGCCAGCGCCTCGTCGAGGACCTCGACCTTCTGGCCGCGTCGTTCGCTGGCGGGCTGGGCAGCACCACGGGCACCTTCGGCCTCGACCCGGGCAGCGCCCTGGCGGCGTAGCAGGCTGAAGTTCTTCTCGCGCACCCGCCGGAGGCGGCCCTGCAGCTCCTTGAGCGACTTGTGGTCCATCCGCGCCAACGCATCGGGATGACTCATGTCGACCAGCGAGTTTTCCTCTTGGGTCAGGTTCACGTCGTGGTTGCTCACCGGAGATTCATAGCCTGCACCGACCGCACCGGTGCGACGAATCGCCGGATGGCGCACCGAATCGTCACTCCCGGGCCACGCAGGGTTCACCGGCCCGCCGACCGGTTCTCCGACCGCGGGGACCTTGTGCCCTACGGAGTGCGGCACCCGCCGACGGATACTGGCCCCCGGAGAGCCTGAGCCGATCGCTTGGAGGGTGCCATGATCGATGTCGACGTCGACGCCGAACATTCCGTTGCGCTGGTACGGCCGAAGACCCCGCTGGACAAGAGCGACTTCGCCGAACTGGCGAAGAAGATCGATCCCCAGATCGAGGCCGCCGGCGACCTCGCCGGACTGATCATCGATGCACCGGCCTTCCCCGGCTGGGACGGTTTCGGCGCGCTGATCACCCATCTGCGCTTCGTCCGCGACCACCAGAAGCACGTCAGGAAGGTCGCCCTCGTCACCGATTCGCCGATCGGTGACCTCGCCGAGCCGCTGGCGTCGCATTTCGTCTCGGCTCAGATCAAGCATTTCCCGGCCGGGCAGACCGCCGCCGCGAAAGACTGGATCGTCGGCACCGCGTGACACCCCGGGTCGGCACCCCAACCATCCGGCGGTGACGGCAGGCAGGGACACACTGTGGACGAACCCCGCTACGTACTCGGCCATTCGGATCACGAGCTGGGCCGGTTGCGGCGCCAGGCGGCACTGCTCGACCCCACCACGAAGGAGTTCCTCGGCTCGGCCGGTTTGGCGCCGGGGATGCGCGTGCTGGACGTGGGTAGCGGCGCCGGTAATGTCGCCTTCCTCGCCGGCTCGCTCACCGCACCTGGCGGGACGGTGATCGGGACCGACACCGCGGCAGCTGCGGTGAACACCGCCTCGGCGACCGCCGCGGCGCAGGACCTGTCCGACAGGGTGAGTTTCCGGCTGGGCAACCCTGCCGAGTTGAGCTTCGACCGGCGATTCGATGCGATCGTCGGCCGCTATGTGCTGACCTTCCAGCCAGATCCCGCGGCGATGCTCACTCAGCTGCGCCGCCACCTCGCCCCGGGCGGCATCGTCGCTTTCCACGAACCGGACTGGCGTGCGGTCCGGTCCGCACCTCCCGCACCGGTCCACGACCGTTGCTGCCGTTGGGTGCTCGACACCCTGGAGCGAACACAGACGTCCTGGAGCATGGCCGACCGGCTGCTCGGCGCCTTCACCGGCGCCGGGCTGCCGGCCCCGACGCTGACGATGCGCACATTCATCGGTTCACTTCCGGCAGCGCAGATCTGGCTGCGGGCTCTCGTCGACATCGTCGAGACGCTGTTGCCCACCATGGAGGCCGTGGGCGTGGCCTCCGCGTCGGAGGTCGGACTCGACACCCTGGCGCAACGACTGATCGACGATGTCGGCGAGAACGCGTCGACGGTGATCGGGCGCTCCGAGGTCGGGGCCTGGTGTCGCAATGACCAGAGCTGACCACGGGCCAAGCGCTGCAATCTGTTTGACTACCCAACCCAGTGCACAGAGAGTTGGTCCCGTCGCCTCGGCCAGGCGACGGGACCAACAGCGAAACCCACTTTCGAACCGCTGACCGGTCAGCGGTGGTAATGCCCGCCGTAGCCGTACCAGTACGGGGACCAGCCATAGGCCCGAACCTCCGGTGAGGTCTGCAGACTGGCGCTGCCGTTGGATTGACACATCGTCGTGTTCGGGCTGATGTTCGAACACGTCTGGGTGGCTTGCGCTGCCGACGCGATCGGGGCGACGGCCAGCGACAGCGCGCATATTCCGCCGGCGAGCATCGTGGCGATGTAGCTCTTCTTGGTCATGATCGACTACTCCTTTGTCGTGGGGCCGCACGAAACACGCGCTGCACGGCAACGAATCTCGGGTGGCCCGTCTGGTTGCTTACGTCCTCGACACTCATCGGCCGGGCTGAAGCGAACCTGAAGGTGTGCGCGATCAGTTCGCTTCTTTCAGCCTCGCTTCAGGTCTCGGCGGGGACAATGCTTGTGTGTCCAACAAGCCCAGCAAAGGTGCCGGTCCTCCACGGGTGCTCGTCGTCGAGGACTCGGTCGCGATCCGTGAGATGGTCGTCGAGGCGCTCGCCGACGCCGGTTATGTCAGCGGCGGACGCACCCACGGCGGCGGGCTCGAGGACGTCCTCGCCGCGTTCCGACCGGATGTCGTCGTGCTCGACGTGATGCTGCCCGGTCGCGACGGGTTCACCCTGATCGATGTGGTCCGCGGGTACGCAGATGCCGGGATCGTGCTGTTGACGGCACGCGACGCGTTGGCCGACCGGCTCCGGGGGCTCGACAGTGGAGCCGACGACTACCTGGTCAAGCCATTCGAGATGGCGGAACTGCTGTCACGGGTCGCGGCGGTGCTGCGTCGCCGCGGTCGGGTGTCGTCGGCCATCCAGCTCGGCGATCTCGTTCTCGACATGGACGCCTCGACCGCCAGCCGCGCCGGGTCGGTGCTGGACCTGACCGCCACCGAGTTGCGGTTGTTGTCCTATCTCGCCGATCAGCGCGGGCGGGTGGTCAGCAAGGATCAGATCCTTGCCGCGGTGTGGGGTTACGACGCCTACGACCCCAATCTGGTCGAGGTCTACATCAGCGCGTTGCGCCGAAAACTGGAAGCACACGGACCGCGAATGCTGCACACGGTGCGTGGCATCGGCTATCGGCTGTCGGCGGGCGAGCAGTGACCGCGCAGAGCACGCCGACCCCGTCGCTGCGCCGGCGCGTCACCGTCGCCGCGGTCGGTCTCATCGCCGCGCTGCTGATCGGAGTGGGAATCGTGTTCGACATCGTGTTCGGCGCGCGCCTCACCGACGACCTCGACGACGAGCTGGCCGATCTCTTCTACGATGCCCCCGCCCTGGTGGAGTTGGGGCTCAGTCCGCAGGAAGTGGTGGACGTGCTGCAGGAGCCCGATTTCCGGGTCCAGCTGATCGCCGCGGACGGTGCCCGCTACGGTGATCCGCGGCTGGTTCCGGCGACAGAACACGCGCACCCGTTGCCCAAACCGATCCCGCTGGACGCCGGCACGGACACTCCGCTGCCCTGGGGCGATCTGCCCAGCTCGAAGGTCACCGGGCTGCTGCCGGACGGCTCGTTGCTGACGATCCAGGCCGATACCAGCGGCATCAGCCGCACCCGGGCCGCGATGCGCCAGAAAATGATCGTCGGGGCGATCGTCACGCTTGCGGTGGCCGGCCTCGCGGTGCGGTTCGCCGCCGGCCGGGCACTGTCCCCACTGCAGCGACTGACCGCCACCGCCGACGACATCACCCTCGGTGACCGCGGCCGGCGGCTGCTTCCTGACCGGCCCGGGACCGAGCTCGGACACGCCGCCGAGGCATTCGACCGCATGCTGGATGCGCTGGAGTCCGCCGAGCAGAGCGCCAAGGACGCCGCGACCGTGGCGCAACGCGCGGAGGCGCAGGGACGGCGTTTCCTGTCCGACGCCGCGCACGAGTTGCGCACCCCGTTGGCCGGGATCCAGGCGGTCGCCGATCAGCTGGTCGCCGGTGCGACGACCCAGTCCGAGGCATCCGATGGCGCGCCGCCCCGGACCCGCCGGCACGCCGAACTGCTGGGCAGTGAGACCCGACGAGCCGCGCGGCTGGTGGGCGACCTCCTCGACATCGCCCGCATCGACGCCGGGGCCGGGCTTCGGCTGGAGAGCATCGACCTCGGACGCATCGTCACTGACGAGGCGGACCGGGCGGCGATGCTGGCACCCGACATCACGGTACGGCGCACCGGTGAGAGGGAGGTGTCCGTGAACGCGGATCCGACCCGAATCGCCCAGATTCTGTCCAACCTGCTCGACAACGCCCGCCGGCACACCCCGTCGTCCGGCCAGATCACCGTTCACCTCGAAACCGTCGACGGCACAGCGTGGGTCACGGTGAGTGACACCGGACCGGGTGTCGCCGAGGGAGACCGGGAGCGGATCTTCGACCGGCTGGTCCGCCTCGACGATGCCAGGGACCAGGACTCCGGCGGCGCCGGGCTCGGGCTGCCGATCGCCCGCGCCCTGGCCGAAGCCCATGGCGGGTCGCTGGAATGCCTGCCCAGCGGTGCAGGAGCCGTCTTTCGCCTGTCGCTGCCCATAGGCCGAACCGACGACCAGCACGGAGGCTGACCGTCTTTCCCCGGGCTCAGCCCGGCGGTGTCGACGTGTGGTCGCCCTGATGGTGGCGGCGCATCGGGTCGTCCCAGTCGAATCTCAGATCCCGCAGCATCGTGTGCAGGTGGTTGCCCGTCACGTCGGGGTCATGCTGTACCGAAAACTGGTTGCTTTGAAGGACTTCGAGGAGAAGATCGTCGACCACGGCGTAGGTGTAGTGGTGTGATCCGATCTCGTCCAGGGTCCCTCCCGCCCAGGCCAGGGTCAGGTTTCCGCCGTCCCGGACCACGTCGTCGAAGCGCGCCAGGTAGTCGGGACCGATGCTCGGATTCATGGCCCCGGTGTAGAAGGCGAAGGCCTGGCGCAGATTCCACAACGCGGGTTCGGCCAGGTCCGTGGCGCTGATCTGGATGTGCGGGTACGCCTCGATCGCCCGCCGGTCGACGGTGGGAGACAGTGCGGCGATCATCGATGAGGCCGGGGTGTCGAGGACCAACGGCGGCGCCTGTTCCATCAGGTCGGTGCCGATGAACCCGTCTCGGCGGGCCTGCTCCGAGACGCTGCGCCAGAACTCACGCAGGTGGTGGACGACGCCCAGCATCAGCACCTGGCCCTCGGTCCAGCGCCATTGCTTGTCGGTGTCACCGTCGTCGAACGGCGCCTCCGGGATGATCATCGGGAAGGCGCCGAAGAACATCGGCGTGGAGTTGACCTGGACCTGCCCGGCGTCGTTCTTGTGGAACGTCAGGTTGACGGCGATGTGATGTCCTTCGAACCGGATGGCCCATGCCTGGTCCCCGGGGTTGCCGAAGATCCCGATCGTGTAGTTGGCGAACTGCTCGTAGCGCCCGTCCAGCCCGGGTGGCAGGCCCCAACTCCAATCGATCGCGATTCCGGTGCCGAGGAACTCCTTCGCACCGCCGACGACCGGATACCACGGCCGGGCCGGGTCGGGGTTGGGCGCCAGGTCGAACACCGACTGCGCACCGCTGGCCTCCGGATCGGCATCGAGGATCCTGCGGATGACGTCCCCGTCTGCGGCGTCCTCCATCTCGCCGATCACCCGGTTGCGATTCAGGACTGCGAGCAGAGCCTGGTACCCGCCGGCGGACATCGCCCGATTCAACAGCGCGTGGGCCGCGGCGCGTTGGGCGGTGTCCATCGAACCGATCGTGACTCCCCAACCGAGCGGACACCATTGCAGAACGGCGCAGAACGCCTCGGTCTGAGTCGTGTCCTGCCCGCGAGTGCGGGCCTCACTGCCGAACGGCATGACGAGCTTGCCCCGGTGTGGTTCCGGGATGAGGCCGATCAGATGGTCGGCAGCCTGGGCGACGTCGGACTCGAAGTGTCGTGCCGCATCGCCCTGCTGGATTGCCGGGACTCCCCCGGCCGGCCCGCTCTGGGAGCAGGACAGCGTCGACCCGACGGCGGTGAGCGCAGCGAGCGCACCCAACCCGCGAAGGGCGCTGCGCCGGGATCGGTCTACGGCCCAAGGGAGGTTGTCGTCGGGTCGGGAGGCCACGCTCGCACCACCTCTGCGATAACTCGATGTCCTCGGGCGGATTTTACGATGTCGCCGCTGCGCATGGACGCTCATGGCCGGAATGGGGCAGGGAGATTCGATGCGACGCAACGACGGGGCCCTCCTCGTGCCGGCGGGCGGCGAGAGGAGGGCCTCGGGGGACGGCCGGTATCAGGTCGTCATTTGTCGTCGGGATTCAAGGCGCGGAACACCATCCCGGCGGCGGTTCCGGCGATGATCTGGGCGGCGACGTAGACCGGCAGCATCGGCAGGCTGAACATGCCCATCGCGACTCCGGCGACGACCACGGCGGGGTTGAACGCCGCACCCGAGACCCCGCCGACGGCGATGGCCCCGGCAGCGACGGTGAAGCCGATGGCCAGCCCGTAGAACGAGTTGTCGGGATGGTCCTTGCTGGTGGCGACGTTGAGCACGACGTAGCACAGGGCGAAGGTGAACAGCACCTCGGCGACGACCGCGGCCATCAGCGCGTGCCCCGACAACGCGAGCGCCGCGCTCTGCCCGCCGGGCACCACGGCCAGCACGGCGCCGGCGCCGATCAGCGCGCCCACGATCTGGGCGGCCCAGTAGCCGGCGGCCTCCCGGACGTCGATTCTGCGACGCACCAGCGCGGCCATGGTCACCGCCGGGTTGTAGTGGGCACCGGAGATGTGGCCGCCGGCGTAGATCATGGCCATCAGCGCCGCGCCGATGGCCAGCGGCGCCAGCGCGCTGCCGCTGCGGACGCTGGCTCCGACGGTGAAGACCAGAAACAGGGTGCCGATCGCCTCCACCAGATATCGCCGGGCGTTGGCGGGCAGGTGGATGGCGTGCCCGATGGGCTGCTCGACGGCGGCCGGACGGGCCTCGATGGTGACTGTGGTGGTGTCTGCTGCGGTCATGATCGAAAACTCCCTTTCGTCGACGACCGCCGAGCATCGAGTCCGCCCGCGGCGCCTGTGGATTACTTACGGTGTCGACGTTCGCGGGGTTACCTGAAGCGAACCTGAAGTCGGGCGCCTGAGCCGTGTTTCCTTCAGGTTCGCTTCAGCGAGCCGCTCCGACGGCGGCCGGCGAGCAAGGAACCGCCCGCTGGGCACCTCCCCGGAGAAGGGGCTGCTTCCCTGTTCAGGGCGTGGTTAGCTGCAGTCAACGTCCGTTCGACCCGACGAGGTCAGCATGCAGATCGAGGCGCACGACCCACACCATCACCCTGAGGGGGATCTTCAGGACAAGGGGCTGTCCCACAACGCAGTCGGGCTGTTCGGAGGCACCGTTCTCGGCATCTCCTCGGTGGCCCCGGCGTACGCCCTGACTGCGACGATCGGCATCCTGGTCGCCGAGGCGGGCACCAAGATGGCGGTGGTGATCATCGCCGGTTTCCTGCCGATGTTCTTCGCCGCCTACGCCTACCGTGAACTCAACAAGGTCGCACCGGACTGCGGAACCTCGTTCACGTGGACGACCAAGGCTTTCGGGCCTTACATCGGCTGGCTCGGCGGCTGGGCGGCGGTGCTGGCGACCGTCATCGTGCTGTCCAACCTGGCCGGCGTCGCCGTGCAGTTCTTCTACCAGTTCGTCGGGGATCTGTTCGGCAGCGAGCAGCTGGCCGCGCTGTGGGAGAACAAGCCGGTCAACGTGCTCACGTGTCTGGCGTTCCTGGCGATCGCGACCACGGTCGCCTACCGCGGCATCACCACCACCGAGCGGGTGCAGTTCTTCCTGGTCGGCTTTCAGATGGTGGTGCTGTTGGTGTTCGCGGCGACCGCCCTCGTCAAGGCCGGGTCGTCGCCGACGGGGATCCCGTTCAGCTTGGACTGGTTCAGCCCGGCCGGGCTGACGGTGTCGGCGTTCATCGCGGGGCTGTCCGGTTCGATCTTCGCGTTCTGGGGATGGGACACCGCCCTGACGGTCAACGAGGAGACCAAGGATTCGGACAAGACCCCGGGTCGGGCGGCACTGCTGTGCGTGTTGTCGATCCTGCTGACCTATCTGCTGGTCGCGGTGGCCACCCAGATGTATGCCGGCGTCGGCACCGACGGGCTCGGGCTGGGCAACGAGGAGATCGCCGACAACGTCTTCGGGGCGCTGGCCGAACCGGTCCTGGGCGGCCCCCTGCACCTGTTCCTGTTCCTGGCGGTGCTGGCCTCCAGTGCGGCGAGCCTGATCACCACGTTCCTGCCGACGTCGCGGACGATGCTGGCGATGGGTACCTACAAGGCGTTCCCGACGCGCTTCGCCACCGTGCACCCGCGCTTCTTCACCCCGTCGTATTCCACCGTGGCGGCCGGGGTCGGCGCGGGGCTCTTCTACTCGATCCTGACCTTCACCAGCGACAACGTGCTCACCGACACTATCTACTCGCTGGGCATCATGATCTGCTTCTACTACGGCCTGACCGCGTTCGCCTGCATCTGGTTCTTCCGCCGTGAGCTGTTCAACAACGTCCAGAGCTTCGTGTTCAAGTTCTTGTTTCCGCTGCTCGGCGGTCTCGGGCTGCTCGGTGTTTTCGTGGTCACGATCCGCGACAGTGCCTCACCGGACTACGGCAGCGGTGCCAGCATCGGCGGTGTCGGCCTGGTGTTGATCCTGGGACTCGGATTGATCGTTCTCGGTCTGGTGTTCATGTTCATCATGCGGGCCCGTCAGCCGGAGTTCTTCCTGGGGCGGACACTGCGCAAGGACACCCCGGTACTGGTCGTCGACGAGCCGTAGTGGCTAGTCGCTGTGCCGGGCCCAGGCGGCGACGAAGATGACCATCGCCGTCACCAGGGAGATGAGCACCCACAAGACTCCGAACTCGTCGATCAGGATTCCGGTGGGTGGGCTGTCGGGGAGCACTTCTCGGATGGGGATGACGGCGAAGAGCATGACCGCGAACCAGGCGGTCATCGGCGGCTGGAATTTCTTGGCGCCCCGGGCGATGTTCACTGCGACGTAGAGCGCCAGCGGCGGTAGCGCCAGCAGCACCAGGCAGAGGCCGAGCGCCACTGCGACGATGACCCGCGACCGCGAAAACGTAATGATGGCATCGTCGTTGGCTCGGTTGTAGCCGCCCGGTGAATCGGCATGGTCGTGGCCGATCTCCCAGCCGTGGATCTCGCCGGCGACTTCCATGCGTGCTGCAACGGTGCGCCGTGCATCGTCTGATCCTGCAGTGACTCTGGCCGTGATCGGCGAGGTCGTGTAGGTGTCGAACGGGTACCTGTTGGTGTCACCCCAGGCCCACAGAGAGACGGTGACGACCCCCGGTGCGGTCTCCTCGGCATAGATGTATTCGCCCAGCCCGGTCGATGCGAACAGTTGCACCGTCATCTCGGTGTTGAGCAGCCCGAACTCCGGGTCGATGAACTCGGCGCCGGGTACCAGCAGCATCTCGGCCGTGAACTTGTCTTCGACGGCCCGAACCGTGGTCGGCTGAAGCAGGATCACCGTCTCGCTGGTACCGGTCAGATCCTCGGTCTTGGGCGTTGGCGAAGACCGGTCGAAGGCGAGATACCCCACCAGCAGCAGCCCGAGATAGATCACGAAGATGACGATTACAGCGATGACTCCCGGGGACACCGCGGTTGTCTTCCGGGCAGCTTGCATGAATCGCTCACGCACCGCGACATCGTATCGTCACAGGCGCCGGACCGGTCGGCAATCGCTTTGCAGCGGTCGTGATCTCGACCCCTCGGCTCAGCTCACCCGGCCGAGGCAGCCAGACCGGCCCCCTCCGGCTTGGGTGGGGCGATCAACGGCGCGCGGAATGTCGCGACGAGTCCACCGCCGTCGCGGGCGGTGAACACGACACGGCCTCCCATGGCTTCGACGATCTGTTGCACGATCCACAGACCCAGACCAGCTGTGCCGCGCTGCCCGCCGAGGCTGACGTACTTCGCCGTCAACTCCCCCAGGCTCTCGTCGGGGATACCGGGACCCCGGTCGGATACCGCGATGACCAGTTCGTCGCCGTCGCGGCGGCACTCGACGTCCACCGGTGCGTCGTGACCATGCCGGGCGGCATTCTCGAGCAGGTTGGTCAGCACCCGCCGCAACCCCTGGGCGTTGATCGCCACCGCGCTGAGGTCCGCGGTCACGCTCAGCCGCAGCCGCGGCGGCGTCAAGCCCACCGCGTCGGCCGCCGCGGTAGCGATGTCGGCGATGTGGACGCGGCGGATGCGGCCGGTCGAGAAGGTCGGGCGGCGGCTCAGCGCCACGTCGGAGAGCGCGTCGAGCATGTCAGCCAGATGGCGGGTGTGTCTGGCGGCCAGTTGTAGTCCCGTGCCGCGGTCGGCCTCGGACATCGGCGAGGCCGAGTTGAGTGCGGCCATCAGTGCCTCCAAAGAGGCGATCGGCGTCCGGAATTCATGCACCAGCACCTGCAGTCCGTCCTGCTGGGACTGATAGGAACGCAGCAGGCGGGCCCGCAGGTCGCGCTCCTCCTCGGCGGCGGCGTGTTGCGCTTCGGCCTCCACCAGCGCGTGCAGTCGGGACCGGTGTTCGATCTCGACGAGGGTGGACAGCCCGGCGGTCAGAATGCCGGCGAACAGCAGGTACAGCATCCACCAGCCGGCCTGCAGCCCCGGCGAGAGGGACACCGGATCCGGGGATGGCGAATACATCACCACGGCGGCGTAAGCGCCACCCAGAAGAATTGACAGCAAGAAGGTTTCGCCCAGCGACAACCGGGCGGCCGAGGCGATCACGACAAGAGGAAGCACCGACACCACGGGGCTGTGCAACCCGCCGGTGAGCGCGATCCAGGCGATGACGATGGCGCTGTCGGCGGCGCTGACCGGCCAGGAGTAGCGGGTGCGCCGCACCTCCAGGCGCGGGTTGGTCAGCAGCACCAGCGAATACACCACCGCCACGGCCAGCACGGCCATGGTGCCGGGCACATGCTGGCGGACCCAGTCCGGACCGACGAGCAACAGCACCGCCACTGATGTGACGACCGCGATCCGGACCGCGACGACGATGCGGGCCATTCCGTATTCGTCACCGTCGACGAGAGCGGTGATCCGGTCACGCAGTTTCACCCGCCCGACACTAAGTTGCGGCTAGCATCGTGGCAATGAACGGCAGGGCCGCCGCAGAGAAGATCGTGGTCGTCATCGTCGACGACCACGAACTCTTCGCGCAGGGGCTCGCGCTGCTGCTCACCCGCGAGTGGGGCGAGTTGTTCACCGTCGGAGGCCAAACCACGCACGTCGAGGATGCTGCCGACCTGGTCGCCGGTTGCGATGCCGACGTCGCGATCATCGATCTGACGATGCCGCCGCTGGGCGGGGTGGCAGCGATCCGGCACGTCAAGGCGCGCCACCCCGAAACCCGGATCCTGGCGTTGTCGGGTACCGATGACGTGGGGCTGGCCGAGGAGGCGTTGCGTGCCGGCGCCGACGGATTCTTGCCCAAGACCGCGAGACCGGAGGCCCTGGCGGGCCCGTTGTGGACGATCGCCGAAGGCCTGCGGGTGGTCGACGGGGCCGTCCTCGACGCGCTGCTCAGCCAGACGCGCAGGCCACCTTCCGAGTTGCTCGACCGACTATCCGACCAGGATCTCAAGCTGTGGACGCTGCTTGCCGCCGGGCTGGACAACACCGAGATCGCCGACCGATTGCTGGTCTCCGAGCGGACCGCCAAACGCATGGTGGCCGCGTTGCTGAGCAAGCTCGGTGTCACCAACCGGGTCTGCGCGGCCGCCATGGCAGGCACGTTCGGGTTGCTCGAATTCCCCGACAACGAGCGGTCGGCTGCCGTCCGGATCGGCTGACCCTGCAGGGCCACGTTCTGGCCCGCCGGTCGCTTGCGGCCCCACCTGTCACCGATCAACCTTGAACATGACGCGGATCACCCCCATCCGCGACGAAATGTGTTCAGAGGTAGACAGTTCGGGTCCGTCGGGCTCGTAGAGAGCTGTTCCCTCTGAGCTTCGGCGCAGCCATCCAAGCGTGGAGAGGGACCAATGACCGAATCGACTGTGGTGACCAGTGCGGACGGTCTCGACGCAGCCTACGACATGGCGATCGAGGACATCGATGTCAGCAACCCGGAGTTGCACCGGCGCAACGCCTGGCAACCGTACTTCCGGAGATTGCGCGAGGAGGACCCGGTCCACTACTGCAGGAGCAGCATGTTCGGCCCCTACTGGTCGGTGACCAGGTTCCGCGACATCATGGCCATCGAGAAGAACACGAAAGTCTTCTCCTCCGAGGCGAAGTGCGGCGGCATCACCATCATGGACGACAATGCTGCGGCGAGCCTGCCGATGTTCATCGCGATGGACCCACCCAAGCATGACATCCAGCGAAAGGCCGTCAGCCCCATCGTGGCACCGGAGAATCTGGCCAACATGCAATCCCTGATCCGCGAGCGCACGGCCACCCTTCTCGACGGCCTGCCCGTCAATGAGGACTTCGACTGGGTCCGCCGGGTCTCGATCGATCTGACCACGCAGATGCTGGCGACCCTGTTCGACTTTCCATGGGAGGACCGGGCCAAGCTGACCCACTGGTCCGATGTCACCACCGCGCTTCCCGGGGCGGGCATCATCGACTCCGAAGAACAACGGATGGCTGAGTTGATGGAGTGCGCAGCCTATTTCACCGACCTGTGGAACCAGCGCGTCAATGCCGAACCGGCGAACGACCTGATCTCGATGCTGGCCCACTCCGACGCGACGCGCAACATGACACCGCAGGAGTATCTCGGGAACCTGGTGCTGCTGATCGTCGGCGGCAATGACACCACCCGCAATTCGATGAGCGGTGGCGTTCTGGCCCTCAACGAGCATCCCGACGAATACCGCAAGTTGGCTTCCGACCCGTCGTTGATCGACTCGATGGTGCCCGAGATCATCCGCTGGCAGACGCCGCTTGCGCACATGCGGCGCACGGCACTGGAAGACACCGAGTTCGGCGGAAAGTCCATCCGGCGAGGTGACAAGGTCGTGATGTGGTACGTGTCGGGCAACCGCGACCCCGAAGCCATCGACAACCCCGACGCCTTCCTCATCGACCGCCTCAAGCCCCGTCACCATCTGTCGTTCGGGTTCGGCATCCACCGCTGCGTCGGCAACAGACTCGCCGAGCTGCAGTTGCGCATCCTCTGGGAGGAACTGCTCGAGCGTTGGCCCGAACCGATGCAGATCGAGGTGGTCGGCCAGCCAACCCGCATCCTGTCGCCGTTCGTCAAGGGCTACGAATCACTTCCCGTCCGAATCAACGCCTGATGCGGCACGGTGAGACCGTCGTGGTCGTCGGTGCGGGCCAGGCCGGTGCACAGACGGTGGCCAGCCTGCGCCAGGAGGGGTTCGAAGGGCAGATCACCCTGGTGGGCGATGAGCCCGTACTGCCCTACCAACGCCCGCCGCTGTCGAAGGCCTATCTGGCCGGCACCGTACCGGTGGACCGCCTGCTGGTGCGGCTGGCCGCCTTCTACGAACAGGCCCGCGTCGAGGTCCTGGTCGGAGCCTCGGTTGCCGAACTGGACACCGGCCGGCGACGTGTGCGGCTCGGCGGCGGTCGCGGCGTCGCGTTCGACCACCTGGTGCTGGCCACCGGTGGCCGCCCCCGGCCGTTGCAGTGCCCGGGCGCCGAACACCCGCGGGTGCACCGTCTGCGCACGGTCGCCGACATCGACCACATCCGTGCGCGGTTCCGGCCCGGTGCCCGGCTGGTGTTGATCGGCGGTGGTTACATCGGGCTCGAGATCGCCGCGGTCGCCGCCACGCTCGGGTTGACGGCGACCGTCGTCGAGGCCGGCGCCACGGTGCTGGCGCGGGTGACCTGCCCGGCCGTGGCACGGTTTTTCGAAGACGTCCACCGGCGGGCGGGTGTGACGATCCGCTGCGCCACCACGGTCGAGCGCATCGACGACGAGCCGTCCGGGGTCCGGGTGGTGCTCGACGACGGCGAGCACGTCGACGCGGACCTGGTGGTGGTCGGAATCGGTTTGGTCCCCAACACCGCGCTGGCCGCGGCGGCGGGCCTGGACTGTGACAACGGCATCGTCGTCGACGAGCACTGCCAGACATCGGCGTCCGGGGTCTACGCGGCCGGAGACTGCACGCAGTATCCCAGTCCGATCTACGGTCGCCCGCTTCATCTCGAGTCGGTGCACAACGCCATCGAGCAGGCCAAGACCGCCGCAGCGGCGATCTGCGGTCGAGGCAGGCCGTTCGATCAGGTCCCCTGGTTCTGGTCGGATCAGTACGACATCAAGCTGCAGACCGCCGGCGTGGCTCAGGGATACGACGAGGTAGCCGTCCGTGGCGATCCGGACGCCGGATCGTTCGCGGCGTTCTACCTACGAGCCGGGAGGCTGCTGGCAGTCGATGCCATCAATCGTCCGCGGGAGTTCATGGCGGCGAAGCCGCTCATCGCCGAGCGAACGGTGATCGACCCTGACCGCCTCGTCGACGACGAGCTGCCCGTCAAGGCGCTTGTCGCCGGCTGATTCCGTCTCCGGTACAACATTTTCCAGCCCAGTCCGATCACGAGCGAAAGAACGAGAATGCCCAAGGTCACTTACATCGCACACGATGGCACACGCCGCTGCGTGGATGCAGCAGACGGCATGTCGTTGATGGAGATCGCCGTCAACAACAACCTGCCGGGTATCGACGGCGACTGCGGGGGCGAGTGCGCCTGCGCCACCTGCCACCTCCACGTCGACGGGGACTGGCTGACGAAGCTGCCTGCCGCCAGCACCGAGGAGGAGTCGATGCTCGAGTTCTGCGACGGCGTCGAGGGAACGTCGCGACTCGGCTGCCAGATCAAGGTCTGCGAGGCGCTGGACGGCATCGTGGTTCGGACACCGGCAGCCCAACACTGACACAGCCCGACCCTCAAGAGCTCCCGCGCCTTGCCCGGCCCGGCCAGGTGACCCGTCTCCCCTGTCAGCGGGCCGGCGCGATGACCAGCGCCTCCGGCTTGAGTGACCTACGGCCCTGGTTGCCTGGCACCGACCGTGGTCGGATCGAGTCGACGCCCGTTCGCGGGCCCACTCGAGACGGAGGGAGCGAAGGTGGGGGCGGCTCAGTCGGTGGACTGGAAGCAGCTGGCGCAGGCGACCGTGGTACCACCGGGTTCGCCGGTGACCCTGGCCGAGGACTTCGATCCCGGCCGGCGCGACAAGAAGCTCGGCAAGCACGGCGGGCTGGCCGCATCAGCCGAGGCGACGACGATGTTGTTCGACCTGCAGGACCGCTTCTTCGCCCAGGCTCAGCGTTCGCTGCTGATCGTTCTGCAGGCCATCGACGCGGCCGGCAAGGACGGGACCATCAAGCATGTGATGAGCGGACTGAACCCCGAGGGCGTCGATGTGCACAACTTCAAAGCGCCTTCGGAGACCGAGCGCGCGCACGACTACCTGTGGCGTCACCAGACCGCGCTGCCCGAGTTGGGCCGAATCGCGGTGTTCAACCGCTCCCACTACGAGAACGTGCTCGTCACCCGGGTACACCCGGAGCTGTTGTGGCCGCGCACCGCGGTGCTGAATTCAGAAGGTCTCTGGCACAGGCGGTATCGTGACATCAACGACTGGGAACGCTACCTGACCGACAACGGCACCGTCATCGTCAAGCTGTTCCTCAACGTGTCCAAGCAGGAGCAGGAACGCCGGTTCCTCAAGCGCATCGACAAACCCGAGAAGAACTGGAAGTTCTCCGCCGCCGACCTGCACGAACGGGTTTTCTGGGACGACTACCAGGTTGCCTTTCAGGAGATGCTGTCCCACACCAGCACCGAATGGGCACCGTGGCACGTCATCCCGGCCGATCACAAGTGGTTCAGCCACCTGTGCACCTCGGCGGTTCTGCTGGAGACGCTGCGCACGCTGAATCCGCAGTATCCGAGCGTCGACGCTGCCACCAAAGCCGAACTCGCACAGGCCAAGAAGGAGCTGCTCGGCAGCGACACACGTCGAAGTGGAGACCCGGAATGACCGGTGATGTGCTGCACCGCGATGCCGCCGGCGACGCGGGCCGGGCGACGGTGGACCTGGAGAAGATGCCGGTCGAGCAGGTTCTCGCGCACCTCGGTGTCGACTCCGGTGCGGGCCTGAGCGCAGCCGAGGTGCAACGACGCCTCGTCCAGTACGGGCCCAACGCCATCGCCGAGAAGCACGAGAGCCTGCTGGCCAAGGTCGCCGCGTACTTCCGGGGTCCGATCGCGTACATGATCGAGGCGGCGGCATTGGTGTCGGCGATTCTGGGTCATTGGGAGGATTTCGCCATCATCGCGGCGCTGCTGGTCTTCAACGCCGGCCTCGACCTGTGGCAGGACATGAAGGCCTCGAATGCGTTGGCGGCGTTGAAGAAGGGATTGGCTCCGGAGGCCACGGCGCTGCGGGACGGCTCGTGGCAGACCGTGTCGGCATCGGAGCTGGTACCCGGCGACATCGTCAAGATCCGGCTCGGCGTGATCGTGCCGGCCGATCTGCGTCTGCTCTCGGGGGACTTCGCGTCCATCGATCAGGCGGCTCTGACCGGCGAGTCGGTGCCGGTGACGAAGAAGGCCGGCGACGAAGCCTATGCCGGCAGCGTGGTCAAACAAGGTGAGATGGTGGCCGTCGTCATCGCCACCGGTTCCAACACCTTCTTCGGCAGGACGGCGAAGCTGGTGGCCGGTGCGGGTTCGACCAGCCACGCCCAACAGGCGATGTTCCAGATCGGCAACTTCCTGATCGTCGTCGCGGTGGCGCTCGCATCGATCCTGGTGGCCGTGCGCGTCTACCACGACATCGTCGTGACCGACGCATGGAACCTGGCCGATGCACTGCAGATCCTGCAGTTCGTGTTGATTCTGCTGGTCGCATCGATCCCGGTCGCGATGCCGGCGGTGTTCTCGATCACGATGGCGCTCGGTGCGGTGGCACTGTCGAAACAGCAGGCGATCGTGTCGCGGCTCGACGCGATCGAGGAGATGGCGGGCGTCGACATCCTGTGCTCGGACAAGACCGGCACGTTGACCAAGAACCAACTCGAACTCGACGCACCGATCCTGTTCGCCGCGCAGGACCCACAGGAGGTCATCCTCGCTGCAGCGCTGGCCTCCCGAGGTGAGGACCACGACCCGATCGACAGCGCGGTGATCGCAGCTCTGCAGGATCCGGGCGCGCTCGCCGCCTACCGGCAGACCGACTTCGTGCCGTTCGACCCGGTCACCAAACGTACGGCGGCGACGGTCACCGATGCCCACGGCACGACCTTCGTCGTGTCCAAAGGGGCGCCGCGGGTGATCGCCGATCTGGTCGGAGTCACGGGCGCGGTTGGCGAGAAGGTCACCACAACCATCGAGGGCCTCGGAGAGAAGGGGTATCGCGCACTCGGTGTCGCGCGCTCGGAGGACGGCGGCAGCACATGGGTGCTGCTGGGCATGCTGCCGATGTTCGATCCGCCACGCGAGGACTCCAAGCAGACCATCGACATGGCCGACGCCAAGGGCGTTCGGGTGATGATGGTCACCGGTGACGACATCGCGATCGCCCGGGAAACCGCCCGCCAGCTCGGGTTGGGCACCAACATCGTTGCCGCGGCCGACCAGTTTCCGAAGGATATGGATCCCGACAACGTGCCGCCGGCGATCGCCGACGCGATCGAGAACGCCGATGGCTTCGCCCAGGTCTTCCCCGAACACAAGTACGCGATCGTCAAGTCGCTGCAGGCACGTGGTCACCTCGTGGCGATGACCGGCGACGGCGTCAACGATGCGCCGGCACTCAAGCAGGCCGACTGCGGCACTGCGGTTTCGGGCGCCACCGACGCCGCCCGCGGTGCGGCGGCCTTGATCTTGACCGCTCCCGGGTTGTCGGTGATCAACGACGCCATCGACGAGGCCCGGCGGATCTTCGGACGTATCACCAGCTACACCATCTACCGGGTGGCGCTGACCATGGACATCATGTTCCTGGTCGTCCTGTCGTCGATCGCCCTCGGCTTCCAACCCCTCACCGCGGTCATGATCGTCCTCATCTCCCTGCTGGACGACATTCCGATCATGACCACCGCCTACGACAACACGCCGATCAGTGAGCGCCCGATCCGCTGGAAAATGCCACGGCTGCTGAGTATCTCGGCGATTCTCGGCTTCTTCTCCGTCGTGCAGTCGTTCGGGTTGCTCCTGATCGGAATGGAGGTGTTGTCGGATTCGGGCCTGCAGCAGTACTTCGGACTGTTCGACCAATCGCATCTGCAGACGGTGATCTTCCTGCAGCTGGTGGCCGGGGGCCATCTGCTGTTGTTCGTCACCCGCACCGAACGCTGGTTCTTCCTGCCGCCCCTGCCTGCCTCTCCATTGGTGATCGCCATCGTCGCGACCCAGATACTGGCGGTGCTGATGTGCGGGTTCGGCTGGCTGGTGCCGGCGATCTCGTGGACCACGATCGGCTGGGTGTGGGTCTACAACATCGCCTGGATCTTCGTGCTGTCCGCGGTGCGGCTCACCACCGAGAAGCTCGTCGACGACCGCACCGGCCAGCGAATCAAGCATCGCGAGCTGATCTCCCGCCCGCTGCACGGCCTAGTCACCGCGCCCAGGACCTGACCAGCCGGCAAACATTCAGCGAACCTGGTCAGAATCGCGGTATTCGGGCTCCGATACCGCTGACATGCGGGCGCTGCTGCTGGTTGAATTGAGCTGCCACGGTGTCGCTCGCATTGAGCAATGCCTGACAGTCGGTATCGAGCGCCGATGCAGCCGGAGAACCCCATGAGTGGTCGACTGAGTGCCCCGCGAGCGAACCCACACGGGTCCGCGAAGCTCGTCGGTCGCGTGGGTGCACTCGCGCTCTTCCTCGGGATCGGCACCGCGTTCGCGCTGCCCGGCACAGCGGTCGCCGATACCGACACCGGCTCCTCGTCGAGTTCGGCCTCGTCGGCGCACGCCGATTCGGCCTCGTCGGAGTCGGCGTCGCGGCCCGGCGCCCGGGTATCCGGGGAGCCCAACCGGAATTCCCGTGGGGCTTCGGCGTCCGGGTCCCCGACGGCACCGACCGGAACCGGCGGGGGCGCCGACGACGATCACAGCAGCGCCAGCGATGCCGGCGAACACGACGCGACAGCGGACGCCGAAGGCGGCGACACCGGCGAACCGATCGCCGACCAGTCGACCGGCCAGGCCGAACTCGACGAACTCGCCGATGCCGACCTGGCCCCGGAGTCGTTCACCGAGGCCGAGGAGATCACCGCGGATCCCCCGATGCCCGACGAGTCGGCGCCGGCCGCGGCGCCAGCGGTGAATGCGCCGCTGACCCGCAAGGACCCGGAGATGCCCGCACCGGGGGCAGCGCCGCCCCTCACCCGGCGCCAGCCGGGTGTCCAAGCAGACCCGGTCGATCGACGCGCCGCCCCCCAGATCCTCGACCAGGTTCGCGATCTCATCGAGATCGCGTTTCCGCTCACCCCACCGTTGCTGCCGCCGCTGACGATCAACGTCAACAACGGCCGCCCCGAGTACCTCTCCGTGGACATCCCCGAAGGAAAGTTCATCTTCTACATCGGCGCGCTGTCCGGCGTCAGCACCGAGGCGTTCTACGTCCTCAACAACCACGTCGACGCCGATATCGACGACAACGACGTCCCCCAGATCCTCGAGGAACTGCTGACCGGCACCACCGGTGGGCTGGGCGACGACGAGGCTGAGCCGGGCCTCGACGGGTTCGAGCTGATCAGCCTGACACCGGGCTCCTACAGCCTGGCCATCGCCGACGGCGAGCCCATCGGGATCACCGACCTCGCCGATCACCTGCCCTCCTCGGTGCTGGCATGGGGCATCCTGCCGGGTCTGGCCGAGCGGGTCCTGGAACCGATCTTGACGCCTTGGCAGGCCGTCGGTCTGGAGACCTACGACATCCTGACCTTGCAGGGCCCGGCGATGCCCGGCCTGATCGCCGGCCTGGACCGGGATGTGGCGCTGGGTGACGGGATCAACGGGTTCGGCCTGATCGATCTCGACGAGGAGGCTGTGACGACCGGAGGCGACCCGATCGGCACACCCGAGGCGGCCGCGGCGTTGCTCGCCGCCGCGCTGGACCGCGCTGATCCGAGGGTGCGGCTGCTCGGTGTCGAGAAGGACAGCATCTCCGTGGTCGTCCACGAGCAGGATTCACCGGCCTTCGACTATCTGGTGCTCACCGGCCAGTCAGTGGCCGACGCCGTGGAGCTGGCCGAACGCGGCGCCGTGGACCCGGCCAACGGCGTCAGCGAGCTCGTGATCGCGACCGGCGACGGCGGCCGTGTGGTCGCCACCGGTGGTGCGGCCTTCGACGGCGTCCTGGTCCGCGGCCTCGGCGCGGAGATCACCGAGGACGAGCTGCCGATCCTGCTGCGGTCGCTGGCGCGACGGCCGGGCGTCAACGCCGTCGACCAGGGCGACACGGTGCGATTCGAGATCCGCGGCTCCGACGGCACAGTGGACGTCATCGTCTTCGAAACCGACCGGGCACCCGGCAACGGCGGCTACGACGTCGGTTTTCTGCGCGCCCAGCGGCACGACGAGTTCGCCGGCCTGCTCGGTGACCTTCACCGACGCCCGCTGGCCACGCTCGCCGAACAGGTGCAGTACACGCTGTCCGATGTGCTCAACTTTGCGTTCTCGGTACCGGCGCTGCGGGCGCTGTTCGAGGCCATCGCGCCGGGACTCAATCTCGCCGACGCCGAGCCGCTGACAGAGCAGCCGGTCGTCGACGTCGCGAACGGCGTCCCGGAGACCGCCGCAGTCACGATCCCGCTCGGTGAGTTCGTCTTCGAGATCGGCGATACCTTCGCCGTCGGGACCGAGGGCGGGTTCTCGCTGTTGTCCTCGCTGCTGGCGTTGCCGATCAGCGAGCTGTCGGGCATCCTGCGCGCCGAGGTCGATGCCGACGACAACGACAACGACGCCCAGCAGCTGCTCGAGGAGATTCTCAACGGCCGCAGCGGTGCGCAACTGGACTTCGAGTCCGAGCCGGGAATCGACGGGGTGCAGCTGGTCGGGCTCACCCCGGTGAGCTTCACGCTGGCGTTCGCCGACGGCGTGCAAACCGACCGGCTGACGTTCGAAGGGCCTGGTTCGGAGGCCATCCTCGCGGGGTTCGATGCCCGCGGCGGCGCCGATCTGGCCGACGGACAGAACAACCTGTCGCTGATCGACGTCGGCTCCGAGGAACTGGTGCTCGGCGACGGGCCCGCCAACCCGATCTTCGACCTGGTCGGCGACGGGTTCGCCGGTGACGCCGATCTGGCCGCCCTGATCGCGGCGGCGACCGGCGGGTCCAACCCGGCGGTGTCTCTGGTCAGCCAGGATGCGGGCAGCATCTCGGTGCGGATCGACAATCCGATGACAGGTGAGTTCGACCTTCTGGTCTTCTACGACCCCACCGGCACGACGGACCTGTTGTGAGCGGATCGGCGACCGGCGGGGCAGCCTGCGAGCGTGCTAGCTGGACACTGTCCGGGGAACCTCGACACCGTTCTCGCGCACGATGATCGGATCACCCACGTTGACCGTGTTGAGGTACCACTCGGCGTCCTCGGTGCTGAGCCCGATACAGCCGTGGCTGGTGTTCTCGAAACCCATTTGGTTGACCGCCCACGGAGCCGAATGCACGAACAGGCCGCGCTTGGTGAAGCGCACGGCGTATTCCACGTCCAACAGGTAGCCGTCTGGGTCGTTGACCGGGATGCCCACGCTGCTCGAATCCATCACGACGTCGTGTTCCTTGGCCAGGACGGTGTAGATCCCCACCGGCGTCGGGTATTCCGGTCGTCCCATCGAAGCGGGGAAGACACCGTTCTGCCCAAAGTTGGGTCGATGGTGTGGCGCGGGCAGGTTCTCCGGCGGCTGACCGTCGATCGTGACGGTGAACGTGTGATCGGAGAGGTTCGCGACTCCGATGACCGCGGGACCGGTCTCGAAGTTTCGGGTCGGCAGGTTGCCCACCGACAGTGACACCGTCGTGTGGGCAGGCCAGAACGTGTCCGGGACCCACTGCGCGACATTGTCTTCGACCCACTCGAACTTCCCGGTCATCGCCGGCACGGATGTGACGTCGATGGCCCGTTGCGCTGCAACTCGATCGAAGACCGGGCGGTTGAACGTGACCACGACGGGGTGGGCCACCCCCACGACCGCCCCCTCGGCGGGCAGCATCGAGGCGACGGTGAGCTGCGGCGACGAAACCGCCGCCCTGCTGGTGTTCCCCGACCCCACAACCACGCTTGCAGCCATCATGACTGCGACGAGGACACTCCGAACAGCACCGCGCATGGCTTCCCGAATCCGTAGAAGTTACAACGTTGTCAGTTACTGATGGTAGGAGTGCTGGGCGGTCGGTGAAAGTCCTTGTGCCCCTTCGATTCGATCAAAGGTTCGTCACGCTTCGGCAACGCCTCCCGGGGGGCACCTAGGACTATCGACGATCTGCCGCAGGCCGTAAGTGGTTGGCTACCAGTGGGATTTGGACGAGGAGTACCACCGGTGTCGACAGTCAATGGAATTCAACTGTGCAACAGTCGCTTCAGCGGCGCCGACATTCAGGCCCAGCGCCGCCGACACGGCTTTGCACTGCCTGCAGCACCGCGGCGCCCCTGATACGCCTAACGGCCCGCCCCCATCGAGGACGGGCCGTCAGCGCGTGTTCGTCAGTGCGTGACTATGCGCCCGGACCAGGTGCCGTGGGCTGACCGGCGACCGGCGCTCCGCTCGGCGCCGGCCCCACCGGATCACCCTTGCCCGCCAGGCCGCCCATGGTGGTCAGCGGAAGGCCTGCGACTGGGGCTCCGGCCGCCGGAACGATGGGTGCCGCCGCAGCCACCGGAGGCACCACGACAGGCGGAACGACCGGCGGAATCGGCGGCGGCACCAGCGGTGGCACCACCGGCGGAATCGGGGGCGGCACCAGCGGCACCGGCGGAATCACAGGCACCGGCGCCAACGGGCCGGGCAGGGCCATCGGCACGCCGCCGGCCATCGGGGATATCGGTGCGCATCCGGCCGCCGCCGCGGGAACCTCTCCCGCAGCGGTGTCCAGGCATTCGTATCCGCCGGCCTGGGCTACGCCGGGGCCGAACGCCAGGGCGATCCCGCACAGTCCAGCACCGACAGCAGCAACTCTGATGCTGGTTCGATCAAAGACCGCCATCTTCCATCAACTCCTTCATTCACGCTAAGTCATTCCACTCCGAGCGGTGCAGCAGAACGCCCTGCCGCACCAAACCAGAGGCCGCCCTCGGAGCGACGTCGCCAAGTTATCGACACAACCCGTGATGGCGAAACACGCCGCACCCGGCCGTATCCGAATGGAGATGTTCGGGCCGAGTTGACACTTGTTCGTGTCGGAATACCGTTGAAAATGAGACTCTTTCGAGACTGAGGTGTTCTCGTTCCTCAGCCCCGCGGCCCTAGGATCGAGCGGCGCGCTGGTCAGTTCGGCGGGCCATCGTGAAGGTCACGCGTCCGGACGTAGAGGCCAAACCGAGACTGGGAGCGGGATCCCTCCAGCCCGGCCGGCCCGGTCAACCTCTCGATGACGAGTTTCGCTTCGTGCAGTGACGCACGGCCGCGCCGCCCCGTTCGGGCACGGCCTCCGGCGAGGAACCACGCCGGGCATCAGTGGTTGCTTTCGTCTGGTGTGGGCACCCCGGCGAGATCGATGGCCGGCACTGTTTCGTCGAGCGAGTTCACCACGCACAGGTAGTTTCTGACGAAATCATCAGAACTTAGCTACTATGGCCTATGCGCTACTCAGGAAGGGGTGACCGTGGCAGAACCCGCACCGAACCGGCTCCAGCTACGAAAGCAGCGGACTCGAGCCGCGTTGATCCAGGCGGCCGCCGAACTCTTCGCCGCGGGCAGGGTGGACGTCCCCGTTCTGGAGATCACCCAGGCCGCCGACGTTGGGATCGGGTCCTTCTACAACCATTTCGACAGCAAAGAGGAGCTGTTCTCGGCCGCGGTCGCCGAGATGCTCGATCGCCACGGCGAGCTGCTGGATCAGGTCACCGCATCGATGAGCGACCCGGCCGAGAAGTTCGCCTGCAGCTTCCGGATCACCGGACGGATGTTTCGGCGCAGCCCGCAGTTGAGCCGGATGCTGTTGGCCAACGGCCTGAAGCTGATCTCCTCTGATCGCGGGCTGGGGCCACGCGGACTGCGCGACATCAGTGACGCGGTTACCGCCGGCCGGTTCCGAGTCACCGACCCGAAGCTTGCGATGGCAATCGCCGGCGGCGCACTGATGGGTCTCGGCCAACTACTGCAGGATGAACCGTCGCGCGACGCCGCACTCACCGCCGACGCCGCAACCGCGGATGTGCTCTACATGCTGGGACTGCCCGCCGACGACGCGCATCGGATCTGCCAGCAACCACTACCCGACCTCGATGGGCTTACCTGGCCCGGTTCGGCGGCTTAGTCCGCACCGACGAGGCGAGGACAGGTCCCACGATCCCCATTGGACTCATGTCAGAGCTGGCCGGTGCTCGGGGTCCACGGACTAGGCTGAGGGCATGCCCGATCAGGACCAGACCGCTGCCCGCCGTGAGATCGCCGATGCTCTGGTGTCCGCGCTCGATCGCCGCCATGAGGTGCTCGATGTGATTGTCGAGGCCGACGACAGGACCACCGCGGTGGCCGCGATCGCCACCTTGTTGAACACTTCGACGCTGGGAGCCGAGGCCGTGATGAGCATGGCGTTCGACCAGCTGACCAAGGACTCGCGCCGCAAGATCGCCGCGGAACTCGACGACCTCAACAGCCGGCTGACGTTCACGCTGAAGGAACGGCCGGCCAGTTCGGATGACAGCTTGACCCTGCGGCCGTTCACCGGCGACACAGACCGCGACATCTTCGCCGCCCGATTGGAGGAGGTCGGCGCCGCCGGCGACGGGTCCGGCCAGCCTGCTCAGCCGCTCGACGACGAGATCCGCTTCGCGCAGAGCCGCATCGGCCAGGAAGATGCGGCCTGGTTCGTCGCCGTGGTGGAGGACGCCAAGGTGGGGATGGTGTTCGGTGAACTCGACCACGGCGAGGTGAACGTCCGGATCTGGATTCACCCCGAACACCGGAAGAAGGGCTACGGCACCGCCGCGCTGCGGCGGTCGCGCTCGGAAATGGCGGCCTGCTTCCCGGCCGCTCCCATGGTCGTGCGGGCCGCCGGCGCCAAGCCGGAGTAGCTGCCCTGCGGGGCCTCGCAGACGAAGATCAGCGGCTGGCGACTCTCAGGGCCCGGCGAAGTCCACCACGGCGGTCATCCGCATGCCCTGCCGGGCGGTGGCGAAGCCGGCCGCTGTGAATGTGCAGTCCAAGATGGTGGCCCGGTGTCCGGGGCTGCCCATCCACCAATTGAGCGCTGAGCTCTCGGTCGCGCCGAACCCGCTGCCCCAGTAGACAATCTCACCGGAGGAGCCGAGTCCGCCGTATCCCGCGTCCGTGATACGCCCCCGCGGGGATGAGCCGTCCGAGCCGGTGTGGCTGTGGGTGTTGGTCCGCAACATGTCGTTGGCGTGCCGCTGCGCCGCCGCGGTCAGGCGCGGGTCCTCTGGGACCGCCCCGCACGCCTGACGAAGCTGATTGATACCCGCATACAATCCGGTTGCGAAGCTGTCGGCGTGCGCAGAGAAACCCACAGTCGTGCCGAGCGCAGTCGTGACGGCAGTGCACGTCGCGAGGACGCCGACAAACGTGCTCTTCATCATCATGGTTGCCTTCTGCCGTGCCACCAGTTAGCACCTATGTCGCAACGCTACCGGCTTTCGTTACACGAACGAGATCAAACAGCTGCAGACTCGCATCCTGACGTGAGTAGCGCCGGCGCGACATCCGCATCAGCGCAGCTCGAAGCAGTTTTGAGGGAGTGCCCCGGCAGCTCGCCGTTCGGCATCATGCCGAATGTGCGGTCTCAAGCTGCTCCGCGACACCATGGAGGGAAAGCGGCACCGCCGTCACGGGGCTGAGCCGGTGTCTTCGCGCGTTCAGCCGGCGTCGAGCGTTAGGGCCAATCACGGACGACCCCCACCCGGTGCCGAGACCGGCAAGATGACAGAAACTCCGCGAACTCTCCGGCAGCAGCGTCGACGACGATCCGCCCGTAGCGCCAGATCTTGCGCAGTTCAGCCTCAAGGAACCAGAGTCTCACTGGCGAGGAGATGGCGTCTTTCGTGAGTGCCGAAGTACAAGGACGCTGTTGGCCGGGATGTTGACCGAAACAACCCCGCCACTGGATTTGATCGGGCTGGAGTTGGACAAGCCGCTTCCGCCATAAACTTCGGCATCACTGCTGAAGATCTCCTGCCATTGCCCGTCGGCGATGCCGGTGTTTTGAATTCGGTAGCCGTGGCGAAATGCCCAGTTGTTGAGGCAGCCCACGACCAGCATGTCTTCGAACGCCGTCCAGCAGCGGAACGCGACAACCCGGTTGGTGTCGTGTGAGTGAATGATCTCGCAGGTCCGTGACCGAAATGCAGGATGAGCCTGGCGAAACCGCAGCGCATCCTGGTAGAAGCGGAACAGGTGCGCACCCGCGCCCTTCCGCAACGCCGGGAAGTCCTCCCGGTTGTCGAGGAAGTCGAGGAAACGATAGGGCCGCGAGGCGCCGACTTCCTCGCCCATGAAGAACATCGGGACCCCGGGCGATAGCAACGTGATCCCGGCGGCAAACCGAGTCCGCGCCTCTGCGTAGCGTCTGGTCTCTCCCACCAGCGATGCACCATTGACAGCGACGACGATGGTACGTGCCGAGTACACATCCTGGCCGTTCTCTTGGTAGTGGGAGTTGCCTGCCTCGTCGTGGGACTCGTGATAGACAACGCGGTCGCCGGCCGATGCGGCAAGAAGCGCGCCGGAGAACTGGGTCATGTTCAGCGCTCGATTGTCGCCGTATCCGGCGGCCTTGAGCAGTCGCGCCCGGCCGGGGTCGTTCTGCGCGTCGCCGATCATGTGATGGTAGTAGTCGGCATACCAGACAGCATCGAATCCGATACCACCCTGATCGGATGGCTGCGTCACCGCTGTCCAGCCGGAATGATCCTCCGCAGTGAGGAAGACGTTCGGCTTGAGTAGCCGCAGCGTTCCGCACCACTCGCGCAGGAATTTGGCGCCGAAGATGCGCGCGTTTTTCGCCACCCGCCCGTCGGCGTGCAAAACGGCGTAGGAGTGAATCGAGGTCGTCTGATCAACGCGAAAGCCATCGACGTGGAACTCCGAAAGTAGCGCCGCCGCACTCGAGATGAACATCTTGCGGACGTTCTCCTCGTAGAAACGCGGGGCGTAGCCAGTCGACATGTTGTCGATATAGCCGCCGCTGCCAGGAGGATTGGCATCCGGATAGTCGGTTGAGCGGCCCTCGTACCAGTAGTAGATATTGCTTTCCGGGGCGTCGGAATCGTAGGCCCACTCGGCGCGCTCGGCGTCGGGGCTGTAGTGGTTGTAGACGACATCGACGAGCACGGCGATGCCACGCTGGTGACAGGCCTTGATGAAGTGCTTGAACTGGTCTCGCCCGCCGCCGGCGTATTCAATCGCCATGTAATGCGAGGTGCCGTAGCCCCAGTTGGCCCACCCCTCGTATTCGGAAAGCGGCATCAGCTCAACAGCGTTGACGCCCAGGTCCGCCAGGTGCTCGAGCAGGTCCAAAGCGTCATCGAGCATGCCGCGCGAGGTGCGGCCGGCGCCGAGCCCATCGATGTGGAGCTCGTATATGACCAGGTCCTCTAGGCGGGTCGGTAGCGGCCTGTCGGGGTCAAGCTCGTCCTCCCAGAACACCTCGTCCGTCTGCCACTGCGTCTCGGGCCAGACGGGCTCACCGCCCTCGCGACACTCTATGGGCTGCCCGTTCAAACTGCACTCTCGAAAAAGCCGCGCCACCTTTTCCGGATCAACGACGACAGAGCAGCTCTTGGTGCCGTCCAGGTCCTGACGTCGCCCGCTCCACCCTTGAGGATTGGTTTCCGGATCAACGTCGCCGCTGCCGATCTGGCAGCGTGCATAGAGGTCGGTGCGGTAAGCGACGCCGCCATCGTCCTTGGTGATGCGGAACATGTAGGGGGTATGGTCCAAAGCGGCAAAGTTGGAGAGTGCAGCGGCGTCGGCCGGCGTGGTCGACCAGATCCCATCCTCCCCGCGATGCATCGGGATGATGGCTGTTATCCCGCCACCATCGTTTGCGATGTATCCTCCGTCCGGCTCGCCGCGGATCAGCTCGACATTGCGCGCGTTTGGCGCCCAGACAGCGAAGCGGATGGCTGGCGGCTGGCTGTTCGTGTACAGCTTGTTGGCGCCCAGCCGACGGCAGTGCGTGAGGTAATACCGGACGGTCTGGCCGGTGCCAGCGAGCGTGAAGCTGCGGGTGCGTTCGGTTGAGTTCGGATCGCTTTCCTCGGTGGGAATGCCCCACACGTCGGGGTTCTCTTGTGTCGACACGTACACGCCCCAGCGGAACGTTTGCCCGATCTGGCTGTCGTCAAGCTGAACGGTCGCGCGAAAGCCTGGACATCCGTCCTCGGCGGTGAACGGCTGCATCGGCGTCAACGACCACTGTTTGGAAGCGAAACCCTGCGCGTTCCAGCTTCCGTTCAGCCGCGCACCGACCAGGAACGGGCTGCGCAATCCCGTCAAGTACTCGAAGTTCAACGGAATCAGCATCGGAAGGTCCTCCTCGTTATACCCGTCGACTCATGCCGGCGGCTGCGGCGGCGGGTCCTGCTGGTCGACATAGCCTTTGGTGACGTGGGCGATGTTGGCGGCCGGATCGCGCAGCCCTGGCGAGCGCCGGCCTGCAACGAAGTCAGCGAAGCCCCAACTGCCCCGGAGATGACGCATCGTCCACCTCGAACAACAAGGACTGCGCACGACGCCCGGCTCACTCAGTTGACCCTGGATCCAAGCTCGGTCGCCTTGTTGCCGCAGATCAGGTCCGCGGCCTTTTCGGCGATCATCATGATCGCAGCGTTCGGATTGCCGTTGACCAAGTTGGGCATGACCGAAGCATCGACAATGCGAAGTCCTTCCACACCGTGGACCCTGAGCTGGTCATCGACTACGGCCGCCGGGTCCCCTCCCATTTTGCAGGTCCCCACCGGGTGCCATACGGTTCCGGCAAACTCGCGAATGTAGGCGCGTAGCTCGCTGGGACTCGTGACTGCTTCTCCGGGAGCGATCTCCTGTCCCCGCAGGTCGTCGAATGCGCTGGTGTGGACAAGCTCTCGCGCGTACCGAATCCCAAATTCCAGCACCGCGATATCCTGGTCACGCGTCAGGTACTGCGGATCGACGCGAGCGAGTGCCGATGGGTCGCTCGACGCAAGTGTCACCGTTCCCCGGCTTGCCGGCTGGTTGAGAATGGGCGTAAAGGTGAAGGCCCGATTGCTGGTCATGAGGTTCGGTGCGAACGCCTGGAGGCTGGGCTGCAGGACGGGCCCGAAGAAGTACTGCAGGTCTGGCGATTTCTGCTCGGTCCTCGACTGTGTCCACAGGAAAAGCCCCGCTTCGGCCGCCAATTCGGGGGCCGGCAGATCACGTAGACTCTGGAAACCGATGCCGAGGAGCAGGTGATCATGCAAGTTTTCGCCCACGCCGGACAGATCTTGAATCACCGGAATATCATGGGCTGCAAGCTGTCTGGCTGGTCCAAGGCCCGACAGCATCAGCAGCTTCGGCGTCTCGAACGCGCCGCAGCACACGGCCACTTCGCGCTCCGCCCGAATCGTCTGCTGGCCATCAGGGCCGGTGTACTCGACCCCTACCGCACGCCCTTTCTCGATAACCAAGCGCGTCGCCCGGACCTGCGTCAGCAGCCGTAAATTTTCGCGCCCTAACACCGGCGTGACGAATGCGGACGCCGCGGTGACCCGGACGCCCTCCGGGGTCCGGGTGGTTTGATAGAAGCCCGCGCCCCCTTCCTGTGTGGCTCCGTTGAAGTCGTTGTACTTGTCTGTGGCCCCTAATGCCGCGGCCGCCTCAACAAATGCATGCACCACCGGCGAGGGGTTTCGGGAGTCGATGACCGAGAGCGGCCCGTCGTACCCGTGGTACGGCGACTCGGGTCCGTGGTAAGTCTCCGACTTCTTGAAGTAGGGGAGCACCTCGGCATAGCTCCACCCCTGGTTGCCGAGCTGCGCCCAGCGGTCGAAATCGCGGCGGTTCCCACGAACGTGCATCATCGCGTTGACAGCGCTGCAGCCTCCAAGGACCTTACCCCGGGCGACATCGATGGCACGGCCGTGGAGCCCTGGCTGCGCCACGGTCCGGTAACCCCAGTTCTCTGTAGCGTCGGGCTCCCACAGGCTGTACATGGCGTCGATGCTCCGGCTGTAGATGGCCGGATTCGAGTCGATACCACCGAATTCCAGCAGCACGACATGGATGTTCGGATCTTCGCTCAATCGGCTGGCCAGGACGCAGCCGGCGGTACCGGCGCCAACCACTACATAGTCGACGGAATCAGACATGCACGCTCCTTACTCGGTCTTGCCCCGCTCGAGTTACTAGGAAAATTATCTGGTGGTACTCCTCGGAGAAGGTGAGCTGGCGGTACCGGGCCCGCTCAGGTAAGCCGGGCCAATATCGGTGCGTTCGGCCCCAGGATCTCTTCCGCAACGTCAGCGGGACGCTTGCCGTCGAACGCGATGACATCTTTGTTCGCCCCGGCTTCGATGAGGATTTCGGCGCATTCTTCAAAGCCGTGCTTCAACGCTTCGTGCAGAGGAGTTTCCCCAGTCGTCGGTCGCTGGAGATTGACAAACGCGCCGGCTTCCACAAGTGCTTTGATCGAACGCAGTTTGCCGGTACGGCATGCGTTGTGCAGAGCGGTGTTCCCTGACTTGCGGCTGATCAGGTTTGGTTCTGCTCCGTACGAAAGGAGCAGCTGCACCATCTCAACGCGGTCCTCTTCTGCAGCAATCATCAAGGCGGACTCCGTACTAACTGGATCAGCCTGGTTCGGATTCGCCCCATACGGCAGCACAAGTTCTGCGTCGTCGCTGTTGCCGTTCCTCGCCGCCGCTAACAACCGGGCTGGCATGTCACCCCGAAATGCGGCGATGGCCTGGGACGTATCCCAGTACGCCCTCACCAAGACGATCACATCACCGGCAACCTGAATGCGTTGAACGAACTCGACATCGTATACCAAGCCGGTCGCGTTGATGCGAGCAGCCTCGTGAACGAGCACGAATGCCTGATCACCATCGAACACCATGTTCAGGCGTTCATATTGGATTCGCTCCTGCCTTTCGGCCCAGGGTGCAAATGTCGCTTCGACCTCAGCCTTGGTCGAGAAATCCCCGAGCCACGGAATGATCGCGCTCAGGCCGGGAATGCCGCCGGGCTCTCCTTCCCTGGCGGGGCTGTTGATCCATCGGACATTGTCGTCCAGACACGCCATCACAGTGTCCACGTCACCGGCGTCGAGTGCGCCAAACCAGCGCGACACGACCCCTCTGGTCGCTTCTTCACTCATGCTTCGGTCCTTTCCTGGACGCTCGTCAGTTCATCGGGCGGTGTTGTCGCTCTGCAAAGATTCGAGTGGATTGGTACCCGCAATGCCCGTGTTTAGCGCGCCACCGTCCATGCCGACGGGCGCCAGCACCATGCCGAGACCGTGGTCCAAGGCCTCTTCGAGCGTGTTCAAGACACCGGCCAGTGGAACTCCCGCGGCCGTGGCCGTACTTTCGATCTTGGCCAGGGTCGACTCGTACCTTTCCGTCCCCCACGCCGCTCCCAGGGAGGCCGACAGGTCCAGTGGACCGGGATGACAAACACCTTGGTGTTCTTTGAGCATGGCGACGATCTCGTCGGTGTCGCTGGCCGCCCCTTCGGTCTCCATCATGACCGCTGGAACCGCCCACTTCCTGGTGCCGTTCTCTCCGTAGGTCTCGATGTTCGCCGCCTCAACCGCGCGGAGAAAGTGGCGGGCTTCGTCAGCACCGAGCACCGCTGTGGCTATCAGTCCCGCTACACCCGAGCCGATGAAGGTTCCCACATCCGGATCGAGGGCACTGCCTAAGCGCACGATCACATTGGTATGCCCCCGCAGCGCTTTGATGTGTCTGACGGCTTCGTCGGTAGACCAAGTACCGTGTTCACGTTCGATGGCGACAGCGTTCAGGATTCCGCTATTCGCCAGTTGGAGAGCGTTATTCACACCCGGCGTGGTCAAGGCACCGAACACCACCAGCTCACCGTCCTCCAATGCGCGTCGCACATCGTTGAAGTCGTGGCTGGGGCGCCGAATTGGCATCTCGCGAGGAGACGGCTCGCGTCCTTCTGTCCTGCCTCCCGGCACCCAACTGCGCCATGAGATCTCGTGGGCGGCTGTTTCCGTGATGGTGGTGATGTGCCGATACCCGTTTTCGAATGCACGCAGGATCTGTTCGTCCGTGCTGAAACTTCCCGACAGTACGATTCCGGCCGCTCGAGCGGCATTCTCGATGGCGGAGACCGCCCCTTCCATCTCGAGGTCGAGTTGCTCCTCCGCACAGGATTTCGCGAGTTCTATCCGAATGCCCGCGCGGTCGATTTCGACCATTCGCACGCCGATCTCCTTTAGCGCAGGGAGCTGCTGCAAGACGTCCGGTAGTGCGGGCCTACTGAACGAGAGACCACCGATGAACATGTCGTTGACGGTGTCCATCATCTTGAGCGTGTCCACAAGGGTGTGCTGGGCCAGATTATCCGCTCCCACAGCGCGTTTACCGAGCGGATGCTGTGCCGTGGAAGGTCTGGGGACAGCTTCGGCACTGGGCCGCTCCGGGAAATAGACATCACGAAGTAGCGCGCGTACCGCCTCGGGGCTTTCCGGATTCACGAGCAGTGCACCGAACAACCCCGCCCCAAGAAGCTGCTTGATGTAGGGATCTGATTTTTCAAACCGCATCATTGGAAGAAACGGTGTGCCGCGAGTCTGCGCCGCAAACGCCTGCACGTCTTGCGCGTCTACCGGACGTCCATCCGGCCAACAGCGGTTCATCGTGGCCGTGCCGAACGAATGGTTCTGCGCAACCTCGGCCGATAGCGGGCTGGGACCGTCGAGTTCGATGCTTCTCACGATCACGTCCGAGGAGCCTGCCAACGTCCGCCACACCGCGCCCTTGTCCGCCACGTGAGCCGGGATGGTCAGGAACGTCAGGTTCTCGTACGAGAAGAACTCATACGGTTTGGGTGGTGTCGAATCCAATTGCAGCGCATCCCAGACCGCCGCCGCGTTTTGCTTCTGACCATCGGTCACGAACGCTTCAGCGGCCAAGTCGCGTTGTGTTCGGCCGGTGTGATCTGGGATATCGGCCGCCGCGCCACGGGCGCGCGCCCAGCGGATCTGATCGAGATACCCGGCTGATCCGGTGGCGGCACGCAAAACCGAGTCGTGAAGTGCGGTAAGACCGTTAACCGCAGGCTTGTGGTTGAGGGCCTGCTTCATCGCCTCTGGTGTCATGACCGTTTCAAACCTCTTCAGGATGTCGAGGTGGTTGAACACCGCAGCACGGATAATGGCGTCCACCGCCATCGGGTACATCTCTTCCTTGTCTGGGTCCGCCCCTTTCTCCAGCAGGATGTCCGCGATTTCACGCCGAAGTCGGGCAACCCCCTCGTTGCTGGTAGGACCGGTCACTGCAGCGATGATGGGCGTTTGGAGCAATTCGCCCGCCAAGCGGTTCGGATCGAAATTCGGTTTCTGGGTTGCTTCCTTCAACTCAGCGATAACTCGTGTCACCGTGGCTGAGCGTTCCGGTTCGTCGAGCCTCGCGACCTCAGCCAAACCGGACGTGATTGCGTTCATCACCGTCTCGCTGGCCTGCTGAGCCGGGGTGCCGGCTTCGGGATTGCGTGGGCCGGCGGGGATTGCGACGAGCAGCGCCCTGGTGTCCGCCTGCTTGGCTTCCGTCGTCGCCTTGTCGAACGGCTCCAGGGCGTCAACCAACGCCTGGTTCTGGAACTGACGCCCGAACTGCGTGGCGTTGATCCCACGCACCGTGGTCTCGCTGAAGAGGCGCAGTGTCTCCTCTTCGATATCGGCTCCCTGAGGCAGGATCGCCCCCAGATCCTCCAGAATCGACTTGGCCAGTTCGACGTGCCCGAAGAATGCGGCCTGGAGCAGTGGGGTGTGTCCGTTTACTTCCATGCGTGCATGTAGCTGTTCGGGAGACCTGGACAGCAGTACCCGAGTGCTGGTCACGTCCCCCTTCTGAGCCGAAAGGTGCGGCGCCAGAACATTGGTGCGGTAGTCCGGACGCTGCGGGTCCTTGAGCGGAAGACCAGGATCCACCCTCTTGAGTCCGACTCCCTCCAACAGCAGCATTCTGAGGACTCTGGGGTTGCCCGTTGCGGCAGCCGCCAAGAACAGGTTGAACCCGTCGGGAGCGTAGGCGTTTGGATCACCGCCGGCTCGCAGCCAATCGCGCACCACTTCGTTGTCAACACGTCGCGCGGCCATGAGCGCACCGTTGAGGTCCAGTGGGTCGACGCGTGTGCTCAGATCGAACAATACAAACGGCCGCTGACTCACGAGCTGAGGCCTGCCGTTTTCGTCAGGGCGAAGCGTCCAGATGCGCTCTACGGAGAAGTCGACCGACTTGTCTTGATTCGGTGCCGGGTTCCTTCGATCCGCCCTGAAGCGAATCTTGAGATGCGCATCAATGGTCCCATCCGCGTTCTGCAAGGCAACCAGGCCTTGGACTCTGTGGACCGAGTTGATGAAAGCCTCATCAATCCCTCTGAACCATTGCGGAAAGTCTTCGACAATCAGGCCCCCGTCGAGTTCGATGTTCAATTCGCCCTGTGGTGCCAATACCGCGAGCATGCCGTCGAGGTTTCGTCGGTCCAGATTGTTGAGGTAGCTGACCGCGAATTCGCGAGTTCGTTCCGTGGAAAGCTCGGGGGTGGGATCGGGGGCCTCACGCTGGCAGGAAATGACCCACTGGCCGTCCTGCATACGAGTCAGGTCCCAGACGATACCTAATGTGACGGTGGCCCTAGGATTCTCGTCGGATGCCGGGTTACGAAGATCGACCTCGGAGTGAATCGATAGTCTCGCCTGTGCCGAGTTCGTGGTGAGAAGCGTCGGGTCGAGAGCCACCACCGTGTGCAGCAGGCGGCTGAATGTCGAGGCGATGCTGCGGTACCATTCGCGATAATCGTCTTCGCTCGTCAAAGTGGCGTCAGGCGACAAGACATGGATATTGAAGCCGTTGGGGTCGAGATGGCCGAGCATCGACTCGATGTCACCCTCATCGATTGCCCCGAAGTAGGCCTTGGCCAAGGCGCCAACCTCGCGCGTGAAGACGTCGGCGTCCCATGGAAGTCTTACTGAGTCCGCCTCCAGGTCGGCTCGATCGACCCGGTTGATCTGGCGTCGGCAACTGACTGCTTCCATCGTTTGTTCTTCCTAGAATCCAATTGGGTCTCGCGGGCTGCCTAGGTGTTTGCGGACTGAAAGTAGCCGTGCACACCTTGGGCAATCACCTGTAACAGGAATGGCCCCTTCGAATCCAGCATTGCCTCAATCGCGGGGCCAACCTGCTCCGGCAGTTCGACGTACGCCGACTCGAACACCGGCTGTTGGGTGGCCCGGCTGACGAACCCGCGCACCTGGAATGCCCTGTTCTGATGGACGGGATGCTGGGTGTGAAGCGGCAAAACGCGCCCGGCCGCGAGTTGTTCCTTTTCACTCTCACAGCGGAGTCGAGCATCACGAGCGAAGTTCACGCTGACCAACTCGTATCCACCGTTGTCGATCATGAGATGCTTGACCGGCAGGCTGTCCCGTGCTGCCACGATGAATGTCGCCTCGTTGAAGTCGGCTCCGCCGTCGCCAAACAGCGAGATCACCAGACCATCCGGGGTTGCTGCCTGAAACCCGAGAGACGCCCCGTGGGCTCCCAACGTCGGCCCGGGGGTGCCATAGTAGAAGAGGCCGTGCAGGCCGAGGTGTTGCACGTAGTCCAGGAACGGTTCCGAGCTCGTCAGCGCTTCATCGAATATTGCGACGTTCTCAAGGCTTAGTTTCCCGTTCTCCGCTCTCTTTTTTAGCGCCAGCACCAACTCCTTGGCGATGCGGGCGGGATGGACGGGAGTTTCCTCCATGTGCATTTCGTACTCTGCAATATCACGCTCGAGATCTGCCCGATAACCTCCCGCAATCTGGTCCAAGCGTTCGTTCGCTGCCAGTTGCTGTGCCTGGGTGCGGCGGGTCTCGAGCTGCTGGCCCAGACCGGTCAGTGCGATCCCGACGTTGGCGCAAACGAACACCTCAGCGCGGATGTTGCACCTAGTCCGGTCGGATTCCTCCGGGCTGATGACGATGGCGGGGACTCCGTCCGGCACCCCCGAACACCCATTGGGCCAGACGTTGTTGGGGAATGGGCCGCCGACCACCACGACCGCGTCGGGGTCATACCCGGCGATCTGGCTCGCAACGGCATTCGACTCTCCAAAGGTCAGGTTGCCGCACCAGGCTGGATGGCCGCGGTCGAAAATGGTGCCCGGTGCGTAGCAGGCAACGACATGGGCCCCGGTTAGGCTCGCCAATTTTTCGGCCGCTGTTCTGGCACCAGGCGAACGCCCAACCTCCTGATTGAGCACGAAGACGGGCCGCTGCTTGTCCACCAGCAGCTCTGCTGCCCGACCGATTGCCGCCTCCGTCTCTGCCGTCGGGGTTTCGGAGTTCGTCGTGCCCTTCAAGGGGGGCGTCGCTACCTGGGCAGGAGCGATGTGCTTTATTTCGTTCAGAACGTCCTCATCGAGAATGACCGCGACGGAGCCGTAGGGCTCACTCATCACCGCCGTCATGGCCGCCTGCACTGCAGATACGAGCCCCTCCGGGCCCTCTTCTTCGACGGGGAAATGGACGCTCTTGACCCCTAGTTGTTTGAGCAACCCGGGATAATCGGGGACAGAGTTGTGTCCGCCATACTGCCGAGCCAGTATTCCTGCATCACCTATGACCAGAAGGCATGGTTGGCGCTGGCGAACCAGGAAGTCGAGTCCGGCGGCTCCGTACTTCACACCGACCTGTGCGTGTAGCGCCAGGACCGGAATCCGCTGCGTTCCCTCATCGGCGGCGGCGTTGGCCAAGACCTCGAACCCCGAGGCCATGCAGGTAGCAATGAACTCAGTGGCACCATGAACCAAGCCCTTCAATCCCGTGACGTCCTGTATGGCTTGCCAAATCGGCCCTTCGTTGCTCCCGGTGTTGCCACTCAGGAAGTGGAAGCCGGAGCCGTCTCCGAACGAGGGATGCAAGATGAGCGTCCGAATGACGGCTTCGGCAGCAGTCCCTCGCTTGCCTGCGGGGAAGGCATCCGGGTTCTGGCTCATGGTGCTAGTACTCCGTATCTATTCCGTGAAGTCCACAAGGCTCTGAAACGGTCGGCCCTCCGGGACGCCGTGGGCGCCGAGCAGAACCTTAATATCCAGATCAAGCGCCTCAACTTGGCGGCGAAAGTGTCGGGAAAAGGCCAACCAATAAGGCGGAGGGCCGGGCGGAACGAGACCTGGATTGAATAGGTCCGCATTGAACAGCAGTTTGGCGGTCGGGACATACACGATCAGGTTTTCCGCTGAGTGAGGCGATGAAATCCGGTAGATTTCAATCGCGCCGCCGCCCAAGCTAAGGGCGTTGTCGGCGACGGTCCTTATCGTCGGTCGGCACGCCGTCGTAGCCAGCGTATCGGGGCAAATCGTATGCGGCCGGGCCAGGCATTGAGTCACGAAATTGCGATCGCCTTCTGCCACGATGAGCTCGGCGCCTACGGCAGCGTAGGCTCTAATTCCACCGCTGTGATCGTGGTGGTGATGGGTTAGGACCACATGCGTGATTGGCTTGTCCGGCCACGTTGCGGTGACGGCTTGGATGACCGCCAGCGAGCGATCTTCATGTTGTGGAGGATCGACCACCACCGTCCCCGAGTCTAGGGCGACGGCCAATGAATGGTGGATGCCGCCGCCCATTGTCACGACATCGGGAGTAATGGCATGGGGCACCACCTCGCCAGCATCAAGACGGATCGGCGCGCCCATGGCCAGGGCGCGGTGAATCCACTGTTCGCTGATCAAGCCGCGCTCTGCCACCTCGGGATCGAAGGGTTGAGTCTCGGGCAGGACAAAGGTGTCGTGTTCGAGCGGCGGATTAACCTCCATTCGCTGGCGAGTTTCGCGGTGCATGACCTTTCCCTCCCAGCTCAGCTCCACCTGGTACGGCAAAGCGAGTCCGTCGCGGTGGCGCCAGTCGGAGAACTCCACGACAATTTCGACATCACCGCAGGGAAAGTCGTTTTCTTGAGTAGCAAGGCGGGAAACTTGATTGGAGTTGAGAGCAACGAACAGGTGGATCGGTCGGGGCAATGCGTCGATTTCAACGACCCAGTGAGGAGCGCCGTCGAGGTCTTGGCGGCCGATGTATCGAATGACTTGCTGCCCGGTTTCGCACTGCCGGCGAAGCGCATCCCCCACGAGCAGCTGGGGGTTGAGCAAGTATTGCTGGCGACGAACAGCAGCCAAGCGGTCGGATGTCATAGCGCGCGCCGACGGGGAGGCCAGGGCTAGGTCGGCCGCGGAGATGTATCCTTCATTGTCGACCACGATTTCGTCATAGACGACGTTGGCGGTCAGCGGCTCCAAGATGGCCCGCTGCCACGATAGACGCATCCGGTCGCGGCCCAGGTCG
This sequence comes from Mycobacterium sp. ABE4_509, assembly GCF_056160785.1. Lineage (NCBI taxonomy): Bacteria > Bacillati > Actinomycetota > Actinomycetes > Mycobacteriales > Mycobacteriaceae > Mycobacterium > Mycobacterium sp. ABE4_509. The sequence goes on from NZ_JBSWXU010000004.1 coordinate 71,881, forward strand.
TGGACGGCGACGACGTCAAAATCCGAGGGCCGCAGTGGGGGACCTTCGGGCCGTAGAGCCTGAAGTGGGTCCCATCGTGTTCCGTGTGCCTGTATGCGAAAACTGACCGACCTAGCATCCAGCGAATTCAGGGTCTCGGCGATACCTCTGTGGATATCGTCGTCGTCCGCGCTCAGACCCGCTGAAGTTGACATGGCTGCGTCTCTTCTGGTGAATCACTCTGCTTCGGCGAAGGCTTCTTCGAATTCGTCGACCACCTTGCTCACGTCAATACTGGCCAGCGCGGCACCATCGTCAGGCAGGATCACAAAGTGGTTGCTGCAGATGTGGATGGTGCAGGTACCCTTTTGCATCATGAATCCCCGGATGTGGCCGCCCTGTTTTCTGTCGTCCGACAGAAAGTGCAGATGATACCCTGGGTCGTTAATTCCCCTGAGGTATGGTGGGGCTCGGAATCCAACGATTGTCCCAGATACATCATCTATTTCAAACTGCGCGCAGGACTTTACCACCTCCGCCGTTGGCGGATACGGCTTGCATTGCATCCGCAGGGCATGGGTGTGCATGTGCGAGAACGAACCTTCCACGCGAACGGCGCAAAACACATTCTGGTTTGGCGCTTTTTCGTCAACCGCTTTCTCCAAGGCTCCGAGATCGACGGGTCCACTGAGCGTCCATGTCTCGTCTGGATGAAAACGACATACCGTCGCAAACGGTATGCGGTTGTCAGGTTCAGGTGTATAGACTTTACCGTCGGCCTTGACTTGGTAGATGATGCCGTCCACCATAATCATTTCCCCGTCCATCCGGTCAAATGTGCCAATACCGAAGTCGCCGTGCTCCAGCAATTCCTGGCACGGCAGGTATCCGTCAAACTGCCGCGCAAGCAAGGCACCGAGGATGGATACCTGAGTTACGGTGTCGGTCATCCAATGATTCGTCATGTCCTTGATCCCTCTTCGCCGCGGTTCCAATCGAGCTGTGCTTGCAGAGTACTTCGGCTTCCCGCCTACCGAATTTTGCATGCCATTTCGAGCAACCTCGTTATTCTCCATCTCTCTGCCAGATTTCGGCTTCCAGCCCGACATGGCAAAACTCGATACGGTGGGCTCGGACAATGACGACGCCGTAATTCGGCTTATCCGGGCCCTCGAAGACGACGCGGAGCCTCTCGCTCCAAAACGGCCCGCGAAAAAACTCTCGTCGAACTTCGTGGTCTGTGGTGAATTCCGCGCGTCCCTGGATCTGGAGATACGGCCCCATGTCCGTCAGGTCTGTGATGCCGCACGTCAGGTGTACATCGGGGTTGCTTTCGATCTGAGCGATCTTGCGCGCGTTGCTAAACGAGGGAAACCGGAACGTCAAATCGTCCGAAGCCTCCGTCACCACGTAGCGGACCCACGGCTTGCCGTCCTTCGTGATCGTGGCTAGACCTGCCAGGCGCGGGGCCTGGACGACGTCCAGGATGCGTTGCTTGAGGTTCGGCATCCTTGGATCTCCTCTTTGATCGGACGTAGCGTGGGTTCGAAGGTTCGCCCTAAGTACCGACTACCTGAAATCGCCCATGATGATGGCGGGATTCTGAGCGGCCGACGGCGAGTCCAGAGCGGACACGAACAACACTGGCTCCATTGCCACGCAGGTCTCCGGAACGACCCTCGGCAGCACCGGGCAATCCCTTTTTGCTGCTGCCGGACATGCGGAAATTTGTGACCGGATCATCGACCCGCAACAGCTCTCGCAGCCAGCGGTGCCTGGTCGTCATCGCCATCGCCTTCGCCTTTCATCCGGTGTCTTGTTGACCCGGCGCCGGGTTCGATGCGTCGCCCGGCTACCACCCCCACCGACGCAGCGGCGGTTCCCCATCCAGCACTTCGATGATCTTCTGGCCGGTCAGAACGCTGTCCGGCGTCGACCGGCCGGTGATGAACGGATAGTCGACAATGACACTCGTCGGGTGACCAAAATTGCCGTGGTAAGCGCCGCCCGGTGCGGTCGCGTCGCGCAGGATGAATTCCAGTGGATACGGCGGCGGGCCCATGTTGAAATTGAGAAAACGGCCCCGAGCCTCGACGAACCCGGTGCCGTCCTTGTAGTCGTATTCCAGACAGTGGCCGGTGACGTGCTTGCCGCGGATGATGCTCTGCCGCAGGTTCATGTCACGGGCGAAGGCGAGGCAGGTGACGCCATAGCACTCTGCGCCGATCGGCTTGCCGGCGCCCAGAAAACCGAGAACTAGATCGTGCACCCGCTGGTTGTTGGCGAGATCGACGATCGGCCCGGAGCCGCCGACGATCAGCAGCGCGTCGAATCTCTCGATACCGCGCACCGCCTCCTCGAGATCCCAATTGTAGTGCTCGAGCAGGCGGACGAACTGCGACGAGGCAAAATAGGGCCGCTCCGGGAACCACGCGGCGAGGTTGATCGGACTGTCCAGGCGCTGGCCCTGCTGTGTTGTCGGATCGTCGATTTCCGATGCAAATGCGGCCATTTGGGCGGAGGTGACTGAGCGCTGCAGCGGCGGGTCGAAGTAGTCGGGGTCCATGCTGACCGGGATGCAGTTCGGCCTGCGGCCGGTCGGCGTGCAGAACTCGACCTCGTAGCCGGCCCGGTCGAACTCGCCGAGCGGGCCGACCAACTCCTCGCCCCAGTAACCCCACTCCGACAGCACGATCAGGATCCGACGACTACCGGGCGACGAGGGAACCGAGGCTGGTGCCGATGGCGTCGGCTCTGCCGCCGCAGCCAGTATGCAGTCTCGGATCTCATCCACCAGCCGCTCGGTGCCGACCGGCCGATCCTCGTGCACCGCAGAGGCAGTGGTGACCAGATCTCCGTCGACAACGACATGCTCCCACCAGTTGGTGCCCTGTGGCGCCGGCGCGTACAAGGCGCCGGCGTTCAGCACGTCGGCCAGCACTACGGGGTTGCATGTGACGCGCCGCCCGGCAAGATAGTCAGGCGAGGGCGTCAGGAGCCAGAGTGCGTGACACGGCGCGCCCTTGACAACCCGCCGATTCCGCATCGCTTGGCGGAAGAACTGTACGGCGGGCGCACCGCGGATCATCTCGGCGGCATTCGGACTGGTTGCCGCCTCTTCGTTCCAGCGCAGCCGGATGCTGGTGTAGTTGGCAGCCATGACCACGGCCGCATAGTCATCGACATCGACTGTGGTGAAGTCGATGCTGACGTCGAGGGTTTCCGGGACCTGACCAGCGACCTCAACCTCGCTGACAAACGTCTGCTTCGGCTGGTCCCACAGCCGGGACATCAGGTGCACCTCGGCACCGTAGCTCGCGAAACGTTCCCGGTAGCACTTGATCTCGGCCGGGATGTACTGGCTCTCGATGAGCACGGCGACCTTCTTGCCGGCGAGCGAATGATCAGGCATCCTCTTCTCCCGAACCGCCGCTACGTTCGGCTTGAACTCTCGCTTTGAACTGGACAACGACTTCGACCGTCCCGTCAACGGGGTCGGGCGGCATTGTTCCCGTTGGGATCTGGTACTCGAGCAGATTGGCTGGATCGAGTTCGTTGGTCATGTCCACTCCATTGGCTATGACGCCAACAATCTGCACGCGACCAGGAGGCATGAAGTCGGGGAGGGCATTGATCGACTTCTGCTGCTCGGTACTCCGGAACTTGAAGTGCAGGCAGAAGCTCAGTTCGGAGCCGCAATCGGCCATGACGTAAGTTCTGGTGTAAAGGTGTGCGAGGTAGGCAAGCTCGAAGGCGTGATAGCCGATCGCGTGGCTGCTCTTCATCCCGTATTCGCCCTCGAGGATCGGAAAACCGTCGGCGGTCGTTCGGAAGAAATAGCCTTGGTGCTCTCGATCCAAGAAGTACAGGTTCCAGAACGCAACCGACTCCCGTCCGAGACGGCGGTAGTGCTCATTACCCGTCGCGCCAAAAAGGATCAGATAGGCGAGTATCCCCTGCTCCTGCTGCCAGAAGTCTTTGGTGGACTGCCAGGCGAACTGCGTCGGCATCCCAGAACGGGGATTTCGTTCGACACAATCGAAGACGCCGCCCCGAAGCTTGTCTAGCCCCACCTCGCCCATGTCGTCGGCCAGCTGTTGCGCCACCTCCAGACAGCGATCAGAACGCTTCGTGTAGCTATCCGCATCCTGTGCCTTGCCCTGATCACGCAACCGCTTGGCGCGAACCTGGAAATAGTAGGCGCAGCGCGTCAGGTTCCAAGCGATCTTAAGGTTGTGTCCGACTACCGCACGATCCTGTTGCCACCGATAGGTCAAATCGGGGGTCCAGTCGGCGTGGAACCGCTCGAACACGAAATCTGACTCGGGGTCCGGGAATTTCTCGCAGATGAGCGACGAGGTCTCGTCGAGGATGGTGTTGCAAACGTCCAGCAGCTGCGCCAACGATTGCCGCACCTTGCCTTGCGGCAGTGGATCGATCGACAGGATCAGGTTGACCAGGTACGCCGGGATATGATCGCCAACCGAATTCCAGTTCTTCTTCGACCGATTCTCCGGGGCCGCTACCCTATCGGGGCGCATCGTCGATGGATCGAGGTGCGAGTAGTAGCCGCCCTTGCCCGCGAACCCCTTCTCTGTTGCTTCCGGGGGGTCCCAGAAGAAATCTTGGAACGTAGCGATAGTGCGCCGGATATCCTCCAACACCTCCCAGTCCAGAGTGATCCGGTAGAACTGGGTAAGGCCAGCAAGCGCATAGATCTGCTCGTACAGCGGAATAGTCCCGAAATCATCATCATTGCGCGAATCGAGAAGCAGGAACTCACCTCGGGCGCCCTGCACGCTGCGCCGGCGCCCGTGATACCAAAAGCAATACATGCCGTCATGACTGAGACTGCGGAACGCCCCCCGCAGGTAATCAGCCGCTGCCCGCGCGGCCCTCAGGTAGCGCTCGGCACCGGTCATCATGTAGGCAGAAGAAAGGTCGTACAGCAGCCGCGAAAGGACGGCACATTCCTGGATATTCTTATCCGTCGGTTGGCCGAGAATGTTCAAATTTGTGCGATAGAATTCGGAGAAATCATTGATGCTGTAGTCACGCTTGGCGTCGAAAAGCTGGTCGAGTATGCGATCGGCCATCTGCGTCGCTTGGGTCGGCCACCAATGCGGCTCCTCGAATACATAGCGACCAGTGTCCGAATGCAGTAGGTGAACCGTGCGTGCCTCGAAACGCTCCCGATTCTCGTGCTGCTGATATACCCCTTGTACCGATATCGGACGCGGGCTGGACGCATACTTGTGCAAGTCGTAAAGCACTGGGTTCTCGCTTGAGACGCCGTGCGGCTCCGGGACGCGATTGCGATCGACTTCGTCGAGGTTCGTGACCACCGAATAAGACGTTTCGGGACCGACGAATGCTTTCAGGATGTCACCCGTACGCGCCTCGATCGAAAATGAAGGATCGTCTGCGCTGGGGTCGAAGGACACGATATCGCCAGTGACGGTCAGGATTTGGTTGAAGCTGCTTAAGGGCAACGTTTCCGCCTTTTCCGTTGGCGGGCCAAAACAGCCGGACATTAGCCTATGCAAACAGAACTAGGGGAATTCCGAGATCCCGACCCGCCTATGGCTAACTAGCTAGCCTAGTCATATGTCTAGCGTTGTTTCTTTCTAGCTAACACCCCCCTGCAGTTCGCATCCGTGCCGCTGCGAAGTAGACAAAGTATATGCAAAATTGATTCGTCGATACAAGGCCCTTTGTGGCCGTAGTGACGGTTCCGGCTTCTCCCGTGGTACCGAGGTACGCCAGAAGCCAGGTTGAGGAATCCGCCCGCACGGGGGCCAGGGAGTTTGCCGCACAATCAGGTGACAGCCCTGGCGTCTGTACACGGCCGAATTCCGCGTTCCGCGCCCGCGCGATCGCACTCGTCGGGCTATCCAGGAGGCAGGTCCTCGCACAACGTATCGAATTCGACGCGATCAAAGTCCCGGGAGGAGATCCAGTTCTTCCATTGTTCGCGGCTCATGTTGCGGGTCAGTTTCTCGCACAGCATGGACTTCGTTGGGTGGAGGTCCCACTCCTGGACCGTGCCATCCGACTGGACGGCGATCAACTCTTCGCTGTCGGCGGCAAATGCTAGTCCAACCACCTCTGAGGTTCCGATTAGCGGCGAGCCCAGGCTTTGGCCGCTGTTGGCGTCCCACACGTGCACTGCACCTTCCTCGTCAGCACCGGCCAGCAAGAGGTTGTTGGGACTGAACACCAGCACCTCCGCGGAGTGGCCGGGAATGGTCGGAATCCGGCCGGTGCGGGAAAGTCCGTTGTCGGCGTCCAACACCTCCATCCCCTCGTCAAGGTGGACCATGCTCACCCACTGCCCATTGCGGCTAAACCCCATGGCCGCAATCCCTGTTGTGATGGCGTTGTACACCGGGTCACCGCGCAGCTGGCCATTTTCGATATTCCAAACGGCGAACACCGGATTCCTCTTACCGACGTCGGTGGCCACCCGATCCCCGCGGTAGCTCATGGCCACGGCGTACGGCTCGTAAGGCAACTCCAATGGGTTAAGTTCACGGCGTTCGTCGATGTCCCACATACGCACCAAACGGCCCGTCTTGACTAGTAGACGCTCTCCGTCAGGGCGAAGAAAAATATTTTCCCGCTCCACCTCGATGTCGAGAGTCCATGGGTCGCCGGAGGGTCGGCCTTTGTCGGCGGGCCACACTTGAACCGCGTTTTCGGTGACACTCGTCAGCCGTTTCCCGTTGGCGCTCAACGCCACTACTCGCTCCACAGGGGTAGGGAAGGACGGCGGGTGGGTGATGGATTGTGCGGAGTCTATGTTCCACACCCGTATCGTGCCATCATCCCCGGCGCTGGCCAGCCGGGCAGGATTTGTGGGACTGAACGCCACTGCCCACACGGGACCCCTGTGGCCGGTCAGTCGTTCACCACTTTGGTCTGAACTCTTGGTATTCCATACCCACACATCGCCATCCCGGTCGGCGCTCGCCAGCCGGTCAGGATCGGCGGCACTAAACGCCACTGCCGTTACATCACTGTTGTGGCCGCCGAGTGGATCGCCGAGTGGATCGCCGTTCTCGGAGCTAATCAACCGTACGTTTCCGCCGACTTTGCCGACTTCGCCGATGGCCAGCCGGCTCCCGTCAGGGCTGAAAGTCAAGGAGTAGGCGTTGATGTCTATGACTATTGGTTCGAGGCGTTGGCCAGGCCCGAGGTTCCACACCCGCACCTCCTCGTCGGCTGCAATTGCCAGCCGCTGCAGGTCGGCACTGAACGCCATGTCGACGAACCCGTCCGTGGTGGTTAGTCGCAGTGGATCCCGGACTTGTAGGCGTTTGCGAACGTCCCACACTTGGACCGTGAGGACGTAGCCTTGTCCGGCGTACTCCTCACTCGTGATAGCCAAATGGCTTCCGTCGGGACTGAACGCCGCACCGAACTCACCCGTTGCATCGCCGACGGCGCCCGGAAGTGAGACTACTTGTTCACCGTTGTAGGGGTTCCGCACTCGCACAGTGCCATCCATGCCGATGCTGGCCACTCGGTCTCCGTTACGGCTTAACACCGCCGTTTCCCACGAGTCCACTCGAGGGGGTTTCTCATCATTGGTGGATTCGCCGCTCGCCGCGTTCCACACCTGCACGCTGCCATCGAAGCTGGCGCTGGTCAGCCGATTCCCGTCGCGGCTAAATCCCAAATCGGATATTGGTAGTCCGGCGTCGATGATCTTGCTGGTGGTGTGCCGGAGGCTGACGGCATTGAAGAGCCCGGTGCTCACCGCGTCCGAGGCGGGGGCGATGGCGCCTGCGGCGATGAGTTTGTAGAAAGCTGCAATGTCGCCCCGGTTTTGAGCGAGTATGTCGGCGGCCTCGTTGACGAGACGAGACGTAAGCTCGCGTCGAGCGCTCGACTCTGCATCTTCCGCATGTTCTTCTGCCTGCTTCCTACTGGTATCCGCCTCGAAGTAAAAAAACGAGGAGAAGGCCGTTGCGGCAGCAAGTATCACCACGACGAGCGCGATAGGAATTTTTCTGCACCACCGCAGGTATTGGTCGTGGCGCATGCTGGCACACAGGAACTGTTTTTCCTCGGTGTCGAGGTTGACGCGCGTTTGGAGCTGACGGTGTCGGGTCCACCGTTTGGGCCACAGCCAGCGGTATTGGCGTTTGGCGGTCGGGTTGGGGCCGTGGACGAAGTGGAGCTTTGCGCCGAGACCCTCGACGACCATGGCGAGTTGGCCGCCTTGCAGCAGCGCGCGCTGGTCGTGGTCCGTCGCCCACTTCGCGGCGGCAGTGTTCACCTCGCGACGGGCGCGAATCGCGGTCGCCATCTTGTCGATCTCTTTGGTGAGCGGCGCCCAATTCCGCAGGAAGGCGTCATGGGCTACAGAAACGACGTTGTGCGGCCCCTCCTTATCGGTGACCAACAGCCGCCGGTCGATGAACGGCTGCAGCTTGGCGTCGATGTGGTCAGCGGATTCATCGATGGCGATACGGCGCTTGGCGCGTCTGCCTTGCTCATCGATGGACACCAGATCCAGCAAGGCTTCGATTACCTCGAACTCCGTCGCCCCTGTAGTGCTGCACGCCTCAGACAACGCGTCCTTGGCTTGGTGTTCCAGCGCACCGTCCACACCGCCGATCTCCCCGTAGCGCCGCAGGGTCAACGTGTCGCCGCGATCGGCGTTCTGGGCGAGGTCGCGCAACGCAAACGCCAACAACGGCAACGCCGCGCCATCCTCGGCGTCCTTGAGGAGTTCGCTGACGAGACCGTCCTCGAATTTCAACCCGGCTACCTTGGCAGGTTCTTCGATCACCTCCCGCAGCGCCGTTGGTCCCAGTGGCCAAACCGAGTAGGTCTGCAGATTCAGTTTCGCTAGCACTGGATCCTTGCGCACCGCGTCGAGAAACTCCGTGCGCAACGTGGCCAGAACCTGCACACGCCGCTCACCCAACGCGCGATGAAGCAGTTCCACGAACTGCGTGCGTTCGACCGGGGGTGTTTCCTTGTCGAGGTGAGTGATCAACTCCTCGAACTGATCCACCACGACCAACACCCTGCAACCGTTGTCGCATCCCGCCTCGTGCAGCAGATCGGTCGCAATCTGCGCCAACCCCTCGGGATGATCGCGGCCCAGAATTTCACGAACCGATCGCGTGTCGAAGCCATCAATGCGCCTGCGCCGAGCCCATAAAGCGATCGCCTCGACAAGCCCCTCGACGGGATCGATGCCCGGAACGATCGGCGGGAGAGCCAGCCACTCCTTTCCCTCAGCCACGCGCGGCACAACGCCGGCGCGAACCAGCGACGATTTCCCGCAACCCGACGCTCCCACTACTGTCAAGACCCCCGGATCAGCCTGCCCGCGCAGTCCTTCGGTGATGTCGTTGATCTCCCGGCTACGACCGAAGAACACCTGGCGCTCCTCGCGCTCGAATGTCCGCAACCCGGGGTACGGTGAGTGGTCGTCGCCCCAGGCCTGCCCGCCGCGACCATCAACGGCAATCAACTGCTTCTGCAACCGCACAGACGCAGTGGCGTCGTCCATTTCGACCCACTGCCTGACCTCGAGCAGCTGAAGGATCGCGTGCTGTTGACCGTCCAACAGCTCGCGCTGCTCCTTCGACGGATAAACCGGCCACAGATCCTTGTTCATCCCGCGCGCGGCACCAATTTCGAGGTTGCACCACGTCGACTCCAAGTACGAGGACGACAGCACGCAGATCGCCACATCGGCCTGTCTCATCTGCTCGAACAACTGCGATTGCCAATCGTCACCTGGCACGATCCCGTCCTGCACGTCTTGGTGCAGAAATACCTGGTGTCCGACTAGCCACCTGCGCAGCTCATCCGTCCAACGCACGTCAGCGCCGGAATGACTAATAAAAACCCTGGCCACAAGCAACCCCCCACAGCCGCCAAGGATAAAGCTACATCCACACCCACCCACACCGGCGACGAATTGGCCGGAAAACAGATATTGATCCCACTAGTGGTCCGTCTGCGAATTAGTGCGGTAGTTTGTAGTATGCCTGTTATGACAGCTGCCGCGTTGCCGGTCAGCGATGCCCAGCGTGCGG
>NZ_JBSWXU010000005.1:0-80713 GCF_056160785.1 Mycobacterium sp. ABE4_509
TGACGGCGGTCAGGGCACCACCGGCGGGGACGGCGGCGACGGCGGACCCGGCGGCGTCGGCGGCCTCGGGGGCAATGCGGGACACGACGACACCGGCGGTGCCGGCGCCAGAGGCGGCGCCGGTGGTGACGGCGGAACCGGCACCCTCACTGCGGGCGGCGACGGTGGTGACGGTGGATCCGGTGGTCGCGGTGGCGATGCCGGCGACCTGCTGGGTGGTGATGGCGGTGAGGGCGGCCTGGGAGGTGACGGTGGCGCCGGTGGCACAGGTGTGACCGTCGACGGGGACGGCGGTAACGGTGGAGTCGGCGGTGCTGGCGGCGATGGCGGAGAACGTAACGCGGGTGATGCGGGAAGCAACACCGGCGGTCAGGGCGGTGCCGGCGGAACGGGTGGTGCCGGTGGCGGCGACGGCGGCGTCAGCGGGGACGGCGGCGACGGTGGTTCCGGCGGTGACGGCGGTGTGGACCGAGTCGCCGAGACCGCCGACAGGGGTGGTGCCGGCGGTAGCGGCGGCACGGGCGGCAGCGGAGGTAGCGCCGGCGGTACCGGTGGCACCGGCGGCAGGGGTGGTGCCGGCGGTGGCGGCGGGGATGATGGCAGCATCGGCGGTGCCGGCGATCCCGGCGACGGCCCCACCGGCGGGGCCGGTGGGGCCGGCGGTACGGGCGGCGCGCCGGGCACGCTGTAGCCCGGGTGCCGGGCGCTCAGAGCCGGTGCATCTCCCGAGCCATCGCGGCCGCCTCGAAGCAGTCCGGACGTCGCTGTGCGACACTGCGGCGCCGCTCACGTCCGGCGAGGTAGCGGTTCCACCAGCCGCGCACCGGGTTCGCCGGCGGGTGCGCCGCGGTGGCGGCGCTGGTCGCGAGCATCACCTCGGCGACGCTGACCAACCGGGTTCCCTCCGGATGGGCCGTGGTGTGAGCGGGATCGATCGCACGCATCCCGCGGGGCAGGGTCTGGGTGTTTTCGTTCATGGCGACCAGAGTCGTCGACGGCGCCGGCCCGGGCTTGGAGCCTTCGTGGAGATTGGGTGGAGATCGGCGGGTGGTCCCCTCAGAGCTTGCGGAGCAGGGCCGCCGCGTGGACCTCGTCCCCGACACACAGCGCGATCTGCATGTCCGCGTTGGTGTCCGGCCCGCTGCGGCGCCATCGGATCGTGACGTCCTCGCCGTACTTGATCGGGCGACGGTATTCGATCACCGCCCGGTAGGGCGCCCGGACCACATCGGGCACCAGCGGGGTCAGCTCGTGGATGGCATGCCAGTAGGCGGTGTTGGTGACATGTTCGAACAGATCGATGTCGGTGCGGCGCAGCGAGAACGGCATCTCGGAGTCGGTGTCGGCCGGGTTCTGCAGCCACGGGCGCCATTTGAGCCGGTGTTCGTCGGTGGTGGAGCCGAAGCGTTCCAGCAGGGTGTCGGTGGCGCGTTGCGGGGTGAGGGTTCTGGCGTTCATCGCGATCCAGAAACCCTCGGTCTCGATGTGCCCGCCGTCACTGCCGTCCAGGTCGACCCGCATGGTGCACCAGCGCAGCGACAACGCCGAGCACCACCGGCTGAACGCAACCTCGTTGGGGAACGCGATCGGCTCGATCACGTCGATCACGGTGCGCTGAACCAGCCAGTGCGGGTGTTGTTCGGCCTCGCCGGCGTCGACGAGGTTCTCCGCGCCCACCTCCTGCAGGTAGCGGGCGACCGAGTCCAGCCGTAGCTCGAGGTCGGCGCCGATGTCGCCGGTGGCCACCCGCCATGCGGTGCGGTAGACGTAGCCCGTCTGCGGCGGCGGGCTGAGCCGATGGTCGACGTCTCGGGCGGGCATGAGGCGCTAGCCTACGGCCCCATATCGTTGCCTTCGTCCAGGATCGGTGTCAGCCCGGTGCCGGGGCACCGGGTCGACGAGGGCACAGGCAGTACTCAGCCAGATCGGCCATGCTGGCCGGCAGCGTGTGCAGAAGGGAGGTCCCACCAGCGTGGAAGCGAAGCTGCTGCTCGTCCTGGTCGCCGCGGTCCTACTGTCCGCGGTGGCCCGCCGGTACAACCTGTCCTCACCGCTGGTGCTGGTGGTGGCCGGCCTGGCGGCGAGTCTGCTCCCGCATTCACCCAAGATCGACCTGGAACCCGACCTCGTGTTGTTCGTGGTGCTCCCGCCGCTGCTGTGGTCGGCCGGCTTGGAGAGTTCCTATGTCGCGCTGCGCAAGAACATCAGACCGGTGGCGATGCTCGCCGTCGGACTGCCGATGGCCACCACGTTCGCTGTGGCGTTCGTCGCCTACCACACGGTTCCCGAGGTCACCTTCGCCTCCGCGCTGGTGCTGGGGGCCATCGTCGCGCCGCCCGATGCGGTGTCGGCCACCGCGATCGGCCGCAAACTGGGGTTGCCGCGCCGGACGATGACGCTGCTGGGCGGTGAGAGCCTGCTCAACGACGCCACCGCGCTGACCGCCTACAAGGTGTCGCTTGCCGCCGCCATCGGCCTGGCCGCCAGTTGGGGCACCGCGTTCACGACGTTCGTGCTGGCCGCGGTCGGGGGAGTCGTCGTCGGCCTGGTGGCGGGGACGTTGATCGTCCACGTCCGCTCGCTGCTGGCCGACCCGTTGGTGGAGAGCGCGATCGGGCTGATCGCGCCGTTCGTGATCTATCTGCTGGCCGAACAGATCCGGGGATCCGGCGTGCTGGCCGTCGTTGTCGCGGCGCTGATCCTGGGCCATCGGTCCACCCGGGCGAGCTATGCGACCCGGTTGCAGGACGACGCGGTGTGGCGAGCACTTCAGCTGGTGCTGGAGGCCTTCGCGTTCTTCCTGATCGGGCTGCAGCTGCCCAGCGTGCTCACCGAGATCCAGGGCATGCCGGCCACGGTGATGATCGGGTTCTCGCTCGCCGTGCTCGGCACCGTGATCGTGGTCCGGATCGGGTGGGTCTTCGCGTTCTCCTACCTTCCGCGGTTGCTGCCGTGGCGCCGAGGTCCGGCACCGCCCGCCGCCGAGGTGTTCGTCGTGGCGTGGGCGGGCATGCGGGGTGTGGTGTCGCTGGCGGCGGCCTTCGCGCTGCCGGCGACCACGCTCAGCGGCGACCCGTTCCCGGGCCGGGCGCACATCGTGTACCTGACCTTCGTGGTCGTGGTCGGCACGCTGCTGCTACACGGGTTGACGCTGCCCTGGGTCATCAGGCTGCTCGGCGTGGGCGGCGAGGATGCGCAGGCTGAGGCGCTGGCGGCCGCCAGCGCGCTCGACCGTGCTGCAGACGCTGCGGCGGCACGGTTGGACGCGGTGTTGGCCGAGGCGGCCGCGCAGGGCAGGCGCACCGACATCCAGGAGCGCGCCGCCGAGGCGCTGCGCGCCTGGGTCGCTGAACGGCGGGCGGCCGCCTGGGACGAGGTCCGCGCCGACGGGGATGGCAGCGAGAACCTGGCGTCGGCCTTCCGGCAGTTGCGGGTCGAGATGATCGACGCCGAGCGCGAGGCGTTCATCGCCGAACGCAACAGCGGTCGCATCGACGATGAAGTCCTCCGGACGGCCCTGCGCAACCTGGACCAGGAGGAAGCGGTCTTCCAGCGGGAATGACACACCGCGGCTGAGCGGCCCCGAGGTCAGCTGCGGACGTTCTCGTCCTCGACCCGCGTGACGTCGCCGTCGCCGGGTCCGTGGGCCCGCCCGACATAGGCCTCGCGGCGCATCCGCTCGACCATGTGCGGGTAGTGCAACTCGAAGGCCGGACGCTCGGAACGGATGCGCGGCAGCTCGGTGAAGTTGTGCCGCGGCGGCGGGCAGCTGGTGGCCCACTCCAGCGAGTTGCCGTAACCCCACGGGTCATCGACGGTCACCGGCTCGCCGTAACGCCAGCTCTTGAACACATTCCAGACGAACGGCAGCATCGAGGCGCCCAGGATGAACGCGCCGATCGTCGACACGATGTTCAGCGTCGTGAAGCCGTCGGTGGGCAGGTAGTCGGCGTAGCGGCGCGGCATGCCCTCGTTGCCCAGCCAGTGCTGCACCAGGAACGTGGTGTGGAACCCGATGAACGTCAGCCAGAAGTGCAGCTTGCCCAGGCGCTCGTCGAGCAACCGGCCGGTCATCTTCGGGAACCAGAAGTAGATCCCGGCGTAGGTCGCGAACACGATAGTGCCGAACAGCACGTAATGGAAGTGCGCCACAACGAAATACGAATCGTGGACATGGAAGTCCAGCGGCGGGCTGGCCAGCAGCACGCCTGAGAGGCCGCCGAGCAGGAACGTGGCGATGAACCCGATCGAGAACAGCATCGGTGTCTCGAAGGTCAACTGCCCCTTCCACATCGTGCCTATCCAGTTGAAGAACTTGATCCCGGTCGGCACCGCGATCAGGAACGTCATGAACGAGAAGAACGGCAGCAGCACCGCACCGGTGGCGAACATGTGGTGGGCCCACACCGCCATCGACAGCGCCGCGATGGAGACGGTGGCATAGACCAGCGTGGTGTAGCCGAAGATCGGTTTGCGGCTGAACACCGGGAAGATCTCGCTGACGATGCCGAAGAACGGCAGCGCGATGACATACACCTCGGGGTGGCCGAAGAACCAGAACAGATGCTGCCACAACAACACTCCGCCGTTGGCCGGGTCGTAGACGTGGGCGCCGAGGTGACGGTCGGCGGCCAGGCCGAACAGGGCGGCGGTCAGCAGCGGGAAGATCAACAGCACCAGGATCGAGGTCACCAGGATGTTCCAGGTGAAGATCGGCATCCGGAACATCGTCATGCCCGGCGCGCGCATGCAGACCACGGTGGTGATCATGTTGACCGCGCCCAGGATGGTGCCCAGACCACCCACCCCGAGCCCGAAGATCCACAGGTCGCCGCCGGCGCCCGGAGAGTGGATGGCATCGGTCAGCGGTGAGTAGGCCGTCCAGCCGAAGTCGGCGGCACCGCCGGGGGTGATGAAGCCGGCCAGTGCGATCAGCGCGCCGAACAGGAACAGCCAGAACGACAGCGCGTTGAGCCGGGGGAAGGCCACGTCCGGGGCGCCGATCTGCAGCGGCAGCACCAGGTTGGCGAACCCGAACACGATCGGGGTGGCGTAGAACAGCAGCATCGCCGTGCCGTGCATGGTGAACAGCTGGTTGTACTGCTCGTTGGACAGGAACTGCAGGCCCGGGGCGACGAGTTCGGTGCGGATGAACAGCGCCATCAGCCCGCCGATGAGGAAGAAGGCGAAGCAGGCGACCACGTACATGATGCCGATCATCTTGTGATCGGTCGTGGTGACCAGCTTGTAGATCAGGTTTCCCTTGGGGCCCAGTCGTTGCGGGAAGGGGCGGGCAGGCTTCAGTTCCCGCAGCGCCGGAGCCTCGGCTGTCATCAATCCCCCAAAACGTCGACCTGCAACCGCTGTCCTCTATTGAGCAGGCTCCCGGCCCTGCTTCCTAGGGGCCAAAGTCCCTTGATGTCGGGATTGCCTGCTGCTCCCACCAGGTTCGATCGGCATCGGGAAGCCACACCTGGCTGCCCTCGGCGGCCAGCTCGGGCCCGATGGTGTGCTCGCTGTGCTGTGCGGCGGCGAGCAGCCGCCCCAGTGACGCCGCGGACACACCCCGTCGCCACATGAGCGCCCAGGCGAACACCGGGGTCGGCTCGGCCAGCGGTATGACGCGCAGCCGGTCGGAATCCGGGGCCGGCATGGCCCGTCCGAGCAGCGAGGCCGCCGCCGGGTCCCGCGCGGCGCGATCGAGGAAGTGCTCGAACCCCATGGCGGTCGGCGGTTGTTGCAGGGTGAAGCCGAATTCCCTGGTGAGGTCGGCGACCAGGGTCGTCCAGTCCTCGGGGGCGGAATCCATCGGAAACGACAGGCGGTGGCCGGCCAGTTCGGCCATCGTCACCGCGTCGCGCCGCGCCCATTGGTGTTCGGTGCTGACCAGCAGTCCGATCGGTTCGAGCACCGCCGGCCGCCGGTACAGATCCGTCGGCCACGGGTCAGCTGTCGCCCGACCGAATGCGACGTCGCAGTCACCGCGCCGAAGCGCCGCGACGGCCGAGTGGTGACCAGCACGTGAGCTGACCACCACCTCGAGCCGGGGATCGTCGGTCACCGCTGCTCGGACCCAGCGCAGTGGGGCGAGGTACTCGAACATCACGTCGACGCGCAGGGTGTGCAGACCGGGTTTCACCGCAGCGGCCACGGCGTCGGTGGCGGCCACCGCGTCGTGGGCGGCGGGTAGCAGCCGCTGCCCGGCCGCGGTCAGCTCGACGCGGCGGTGCGCCCGGTCGAACAGCCGGACCCCGAGCTGGCGTTCGAGTCGCCCGATCCGTTTGGACAGGGCCTGCTGGGTGACGTGTAACCGCTGTGCGGCCCTGCCGAAGTGGTTCTCCTCGGCGGTGACGACGAACGTTCTCAGCAGCCCGGTGTCCAGGTCCACAAACTCAGGCTGGCCCGACAACCGATGGTTGTCAATGCGGGTCAGAGGGTTGTTGGACACCGCGGTTCGGCCGCGATTGACTCGGCTCGAGTGGCTACGACCGAAGAGCGGTCATGCTGAGACATCGAGGCCGGAAGTGCCGATGACGCACACCTTGTTCATCATTGCCCACACCGTGGCCGGTGCGGTGGCCTTCTTCACCGGCATCCTCGCGCTGCCCCTGACCACCCTGCGGTCGTGGCGCTGGCGCTGGTACGTGGTCTCGCTGGTGCTCACCATCGTCACGGTGGGCGGCGCGGTGTGGGTGAGTTGGGGTGAGCTGCCGACTGTGACGCGCAGCGTCTACGCGGGCCTGATGATGCTGGGGGCCTACATGCTCTACCGTGCGTCCCGCTCCGCGCAGCGGTTGCGCCGGCGCGACCGGGACTGGCGGGAACGGTACTTCGACGGCGTTACGTTCACGCTGATCTCACTGTTCGACGCGTTCGTCATCGTCGCCGCCATCGACCTCGGAGCGCCGGGCTGGCTGGTGGGGGTGGTCGCGGTGGGCGGAGTCGCCGGGGGAGTGTGGGCGAAGAGAACCGCGGCGGGCCGGATCCTCGGGACCGCGGCAGTCTGACCGGGGTTCACGGTTCCCGGGCGGGTCGGCGACTGGCTACCGTGAGGGCGATGGGATCTGAGCGACGCCGCTGCGGTCAGCGGCGTTGGCTGCTGACCGTGGCGGTGCTCGGCTATTCGGCCGTGGCCGTCGCCGGCGCGCCCTGGACGCTCTACAGCGCAGTGTTCACTGCGATACCCGGGATCATCCTGCTCGGCTACGCGGTGCGACGCGGCTGGCACCGTGTTGACGCCGGCGTCGCGCGGGTGCACCTCGACCGGGTGGCCGTGCGGGGGCTGGTGGTCTGGACGGTGTTGATCACGGTGCTGGGCGCCTGGATACTCGCGGTGCACTTCAGCGGTCCACGGCCGGACTATCCCACCCTGAGCTACCTGATGAACTCGTGGTTCGACAACTACGGCGTCCGGGTGGGCGGTTTCGCGGCCTGGTTGGCGCTGGGCTGGTATCTGGTGCGGCGATGATGCTGCCTCCGGACTCGCGCACCCTGATCCTGGTGATCTGGGCCGCCCTGTTCGCCGCGGCGGCGCTCTGGCAGCTGGTGTGTCTGCTCAGCCCGCGGCTGCCCTCGTTGACGGTGGTCGTCGATGTGCTGCTCCAGAACTGGATCACCCGCTGGCTGCTGCTGGCCGGCTGGTTCTGGTGGGGCTGGCACGTCTGGGTCCGCGGGGGCTGGTGACCGACCCGGCGTCCCCCGGTCGGCGGACGCCGAATTCCTCCGCGCAGACCGCTGATCGACCGATTGCGCGCGGCCGGGCGCGGCGACAGACTTCTCGGTAGGCCGCAGAGCCGCGGCACACAACCGACAGGGGACAACACCATGACAACCGCATTCACTCGCCGGGTGGGCCGCTACATCGCGCTACCGACCGCGGCGCTGACCATCGCGGGCACCGCCGCCCTCGGGCTGGCCGCCCCCGGTAACGCCGCACCGGAGATCGGCAACGGTGCCGGGCAGGTCGTCGAGCAGGTCCAGCCGTTCAACCACGACTGGAACAACGTGAACAACCTGCGCCCTGAAGTGCAGTGGCAACACCCTGAGTGGCAGAACCACCAACTCTGACCGGTCGAGCTCGTCTCCCCGCCCGACCCCGAGCGGACCCCGCTGCTGAATCGGCTGCGGTGCAGCGACTTTCGTGATCTACCGGCGACCGGGACCGACGATGACGGTGTCGCCGGGGAAGGCCGAGAATGAGCCGAGGGTCAGCCGAGCCCGCCGGCGGGCCGTTGCTGTGAATTTGCTGGAGGTCACCTGAAGGCTCGCTGAAATTCGATCTGAACTGCGAATATGCTGTGATCTACATGTCTGCTTGAATGTGCGGGAGCCGGATATCGCTGTTAGTCTCAAGCGGCCGCACAACATCATGAGGATCACCGTCCTCCCTAGAAAAAGGGGAATACTGATGGCCGCCAAGGCTTTCGCGCGCAGTTCGAAGAAGCTGGGCTTGGTCGGCGCGGGCTCGTTCGCCGCCGCCGCAGCCCTCATCGGTCTCGGCGGTGGCACCGCGAATGCCGACGTCGACGAGATCGCCCCCACCCCCGTGGTGACCGCCTCGCAGTCGCAGAACGCCGTCATTCGCATCAACGACTACGGTGTGGCGCGCGGTATCTCCGAGGCTCGTCTCGCCGACGCCGGCGTCGTCAGCGCCCAGGGGGACGTTCGCGACACGATGCACGCCGTGGTCGGCGGAACCGCCTCCGGCTTCGAAGGGGCGTACCCGGTCGGCCCGCCCATCGCCGACTGGTGATCTGACCAGAGTCTTGTGCTGCCGCCCCCGGTTCGCCGGGGGCGGCAGTGTTGTGCGGACGGGTGGTCCGGACGCGGGGCGGGTGGACCCCGGGACATGTTCGGCCGGCGCAGCCGCCGGCCGGTGTGGAGCGGGCGACGGGAATCGAACCCGCGTAGCTAGTTTGGAAGACTAGGGCTCTACCATTGAGCTACGCCCGCATGTGCCGCCTGTGCAGGCAGTACCGGCCGACTGTACCGGTGTGGAGCGGCTCAAATCCAATCGGATCCCCGGCGGGTCGGTCCGTTGTCGTCGAGCTGCGGTGACCACGTAGTATCGCCGGTGGTCTGGCGCTGCGCGCGGGTGCGACGCGGCGACGACCGGGGTGTAGCGCAGCTTGGTAGCGCATCCGCTTTGGGAGCGGAAGGCCGCAGGTTCAAATCCTGTCACCCCGACAAGCACGTCCACCCCCACAAGACCGACCCCCACAGAAGAGCAACCGAGGAGTACGAACGTGAAGAGCACCGTCGAGAAGTTGAGCCCGACCCGGGTTCGCATCAACGTGGAGGTGCCCTTCACTGAGCTCGAACCCGACATCGACAAGGCGTTCAAGCAGCTGGCCAAGCAGGTGCGGCTGCCCGGCTTCCGGCCCGGCAAGGCCCCCCGCAAGCTGCTCGAGGCACGCGTCGGTCGCGGCGCCGTGCTCGAGCAGGTCGTCAACGACGCGCTGCCCGGCCGCTACAGCGAGGCCGTCACCGCCGAGGCGCTGCAGCCCATCGGCCAGCCCGAGATCGAGATCACCAAACTCGAGGACAACGAGGAGCTCGTCTTCACCGCCGAGGTCGACATCCGCCCCGACATCGAGCTGCCCGACTTCTCCACGCTGACCCTCACCGTCGACCCCATCGAGATCGACGAGGCCGACGTCGACGCCGAGATGGAGTCGCTGCAGAAGCGGTTCGGCACCCTCACCGGTGTCGAGCGTGCCGCCGAGACCGGCGACTTCGTCTCCATCGACCTGTCGGCCACCGTCGACGGCCAGGACGTGCCCGAGGCCAACACCGAGGGGATGTCCCACGAGGTGGGCTCCGGTCAGCTGATCGACGGTCTGGACGAGGCGATCGTCGGCCTCAAGGAAGGCGAGAGCAAGGTCTTCACCACCACGCTGGTGGCCGGTGAGCACGCCGGCAAGGAGGCGCAGGTGAGCGTCACCGTGAAGTCGGTCAAGGTGCGTGAGCTTCCCGAACTCGACGACGACTTCGCCCAGCTGGCCAGCGAGTTCGACACCGTCGACGAGCTGCGCGAGGACCTGCGCGGAAAGGTCGCGCAGGTCAAGCGGGTCCAGCAGGCCGAGCAGATCCGCGACAAGGCCATCGAGCAGCTGCTCGAGCAGGTCGAGGTGCCGCTGCCGGAGAAGGTGGTGCAGGCCCAGGTCGACGACGCGCTGCGCAACGCCATCCACGGGCTCGACCACGACGAGCAGAAGTTCGCCGAGCAGCTCGCCGAGCAGGGCAGCAGCCGCGAGGAGTTCGACGCCGACAACCGCACCAACGCCGAGAAGGCGATCAAGACCCAGCTGCTGATGGACGCCATCGCCGACAAGCTCGACGTCCAGGTCGGCCAGAACGACCTCAGCGAGCGGCTGGTGCTGATGTCGCGTCAGTACGGCATCGAGCCTCAGCAGCTGCTGGGGATGCTGCAGCAGAACAACCAGCTGCCCGCGATGTTCGCCGATGTGCGCCGCGGCCTGACCGTGGCCGCGGTGGTGCACGGCGCCACCGTCACCGACACGGCGGGCAACACCATCGACACCACCGAGTTCTTCGGTCCGTCCGGCGAGCAGGCCGAGGCGGACGGCCAGGACGCCGACGGTGTCGTGCAAGAAGCGGAGACCGCGCCGGAAGCAGTCGAGGCTGCCGCGGGCGACGACACCAAGTGACGCTCTGAGCGAACGCCCGCCGTCTGGGGGCTCCCCGTCGGCGTGCGTTGGTTAGTGTCGTCTTCTAAGACCGGTCACCGCGTCGGAAGTACATATAGAAAGCAGGTATCCAGTCGTGACTGATATGCGTGGCGCGCCGCAGGGACTCACGCTCCAGGACTCGGTCTACGAGCGGTTGCTCGCCGAGCGCATCATTTTCCTGGGCTCACAGGTGGACGACGACATCGCCAACCGGTTGTGTGCGCAGATCCTCCTGTTGGCCGCTGAGGACCCGACCAAGGACATCCACCTCTACATCAACTCGCCGGGCGGCTCGATCAGCGCCGGCATGGCGATCTACGACACCATGGTGCTGGCACCGTGCGACGTGGCCACCTACGCGATGGGCATGGCTGCCTCGATGGGCGAGTTCCTGCTGGCCGCCGGCACCAAGGGCAAGCGCTACGCGCTGCCGCACGCGCGCATCCTGATGCACCAGCCCCTCGGCGGCATCACCGGTGGCGCCGCGGACATCGCGATCCAGGCCGAGCAGTTCGCGTCGATCAAGAAGGAGATGTTCCGGCTGAACGCCGAGTTCACCGGGCAGACCATCGAGCGCATCGAGGCCGACTCCGACCGCGACCGCTGGTTCACCGCGCAGGAAGCCCTCGAATACGGCTTCGTCGACCACATCATCACCAGCGTCAACTTCAACGGAGCGAACTCATGACCGATCCTCGACTGAGCACTCCCGGCGGCGCGGCCGCGGGCACTCCGCACGGCACCGCAGGCCAGCAGCCCCAGGCCCGCTACATCCTGCCGTCCTTCATCGAGCACTCCAGCTTCGGTGTCAAAGAGTCCAACCCGTACAACAAGCTCTTCGAGGAGCGCATCATCTTCCTCGGCGTGCAGGTGGACGACGCGTCGGCCAACGACATCATGGCTCAGCTGCTGGTGCTCGAGTCGCTCGATCCCGACCGCGACATCACCATGTACATCAACTCGCCGGGTGGTTCGTTCACCAGCCTGATGGCGATCTACGACACCATGCAGTACGTGCGGGCCGACATCCAGACCGTCTGCCTGGGTCAGGCCGCCTCGGCGGCCGCGGTGCTGCTGGCCGCCGGCACCCCCGGCAAGCGGCTGGCCCTGCCCAACGCGCGCGTGCTGATCCACCAGCCCGCCCTCGGCGGTGTCATCCAGGGGCAGTTCTCCGACCTGGAGATCCAGGCCGCCGAGATCGAGCGGATGCGCACCCTGATGGAGACCACGCTGGCGCGGCACACCGGCAAGGATCCCGAGACGATCCGCAAGGACACCGACCGCGACAAGATCCTGACCGCCGAGGCGGCCAAGGAGTACGGCATCATCGACACGGTGCTCGAGTACCGCAAGTTGTCGGCCCAGAGCGCCTGACCGCTCAGCCGTTGCTGTAGATCCGCGTCGGTGCGATGAGCACCGCGGTGCGCCGCTGCTCACGCATCGTGCGGTCGAAGGTGTCCCAGTCGTCGTGGGTTCCGCCGGCCGCGGTGAAGATCGCCCGCAGCAGGGCGGCCAGCGAGTCGTCGGAGCCCAGCCACGGCTGCGGATCGTCGGGGCCGGCCAGTACGGCCTGCCCTTCGACGGTCGCCCACCGCCAGCCCTGCCGGAACGTCACCGCGATCTGGGGGCGCGCCCGCAGGTTTGCCAGTTTGACCCGGCCGTAGGTGACGAAGCCCAGCGCGGGCTCACCGGTCCCGGGGTGTGGCAGCGGACCGGCGTTGACGACCGAGGCCTGGATGGTGCCGTCGGCGCGCAACGTCGACACAACCGCCAGCCCGCTGTCGGCTCGCGCCAGCGCGAAAGCGTCGTCGAGGGTGGTCATGCCCGCAGCGTACGTCAGGGAAATGCGCGCGAAAGCGGGCCGGTTTCGGCCGCGCGTGGCAGGCTGTGACCGCGGTATCAACGGCGGTGAAGGGCGGAACTGCGGTGGGGCGTCGGCAAGGGTGGGCAGTGGTCGTCGCTGCCGCAGCGGGGGTGCTCGGCCAGGTGGCCTCGCCGGCGGTCGGCACCGCGCAGGAGCCGGTGTGCCCGGCCGGCATGTACTGGGACGTGATCACCAATCAATGCCTGTACTACGACCTCGACGTCTACCTGAATCCACCCAACCCGATCGTCGGTCCGGCCGGTCCGATCGGGGTCGGCGGAGTCGTCGGTCCGGTCGGGCCGGGGCCGGTCGGCCCAGGTCCGGTGGGTCCGGGACCCGCAGGTCCGGGTGGGCCGGGACGCCGATAACCGCCGTCACCGCCGACCGGTGGGGCATCCCTGCCACGGCAGGTACGTTGGACGCGGTGGCTCCCGGCCGGTAACGGCAGCGACACGCCGGAGACACGGTGGTGTGTTCCGCAACCATCCGGGCGGCATCAGGGGATATGTTGGCGCAACCACACACGAATACCACCGGCGCGATTCGGCATTATCGGTCGCAAAGCGGCCGAACAAGCGGGTAGCGTCGGGAACATTCCCCGGTGTGACCACCGAAGAACTGATCACGACTGCCAAATTAGGAAGTGGGACCCCAGCGAATGGCACGCATTGGAGACGGCGGTGACCTGCTGAAGTGCTCGTTCTGTGGCAAGAGCCAGAAGCAGGTGAAGAAGCTCATCGCCGGACCAGGCGTCTACATCTGCGATGAGTGCATCGACCTGTGCAACGAGATCATCGAAGAGGAACTCGCCGACGCCGACGACGTCAAGCTCGACGAGCTGCCCAAGCCGGCCGAGATCCGGGAGTTCCTCGAGGGGTATGTGATCGGCCAGGACACCGCCAAACGCAGGCTGGCCGTCGCCGTCTACAACCACTACAAGCGCATCCAGGCCGGTGAGAAGACCCGCGACTCGCGCGCTGAGACCGTCGAGCTGGCCAAGTCGAACATCCTGATGCTCGGCCCGACCGGCTGCGGCAAGACCTACCTGGCGCAGACCCTGGCCAAGATGCTCAATGTCCCGTTTGCGATAGCGGATGCGACGGCACTGACGGAGGCCGGCTACGTCGGCGAGGATGTCGAGAACATCCTGCTCAAGCTCATCCAGGCCGCCGACTATGACGTCAAGCGGGCCGAGACCGGCATCATCTACATCGACGAGGTCGACAAGATCGCCCGCAAGAGCGAGAACCCGTCGATCACCCGAGACGTGTCCGGCGAGGGCGTGCAGCAGGCGCTGCTCAAGATTCTCGAGGGCACCCAGGCCTCGGTCCCCCCGCAGGGCGGCCGCAAGCACCCCCATCAGGAGTTCATCCAGATCGACACGACGAACGTGCTGTTCATCGTGGCGGGTGCGTTCGCCGGGCTGGAGAAGATCGTCTCCGACCGGGTCGGCAAGCGCGGCCTGGGCTTCGGCGCCGAGGTGCACTCCAAGGCCGAGATCGACACCCAGGACCACTTCGCCGAGGTCATGCCCGAGGACCTGATCAAGTTCGGGCTGATCCCCGAGTTCATCGGCCGGCTCCCGGTCGTCGCCTCGGTGACCAACCTGGACAAGGACTCGCTGGTGCAGATCCTGTCCACCCCGAAGAACGCCCTGGTCAAGCAGTACACTCGGCTGTTCGATATGGACGGCGTCGAGTTGGAGTTCACCACCGACGCGCTGGAGGCCATCGCCGATCAGGCCATCCACCGCGGCACCGGCGCCCGAGGTCTGCGCGCCATCATGGAAGAGGTGCTGCTCCCGGTGATGTACGACATCCCCAGCCGCGACGACGTCGCCAAGGTGGTTGTCACCCGGGAGACCGTCGAGGACAACGTGCTCCCCACCATCGTGCCGCGCAAGACCGCCCGCAACGAGCGGCGCGACAAGAGCGCCTGACCCACCGTCACGACGGCCGTGCACTGACCGTTCAGCCGGCCGACTGGCGACGGGGGGTGCACGGTCGCCGTTCCGTGGTCACATCCTCGACCAGCGCGGCCACCTCGGCCACCCCGTCCCGGCGGGCGAAGGCCGCCTCCAGCCGGCGCGCCTGCTGCAGGTAGCGGGGGTCTGCGCGGACAGCACGCACCGCCGAGCGCACCGCGTCGGCGGTCGGCGCGGCAGTGCGCAGATCGATGCCGGCCCCCGACCACGCGACGCGTGCCGCAACCTCGGCCCTGGTTCTGGTGCTGCCGGCCGCCACCACCGGAACACCGCTGGACAGCGCGTGCTGCACCGCGCCGTAGCCGCCGTTGGTCACCATCACGTCGACCTTCGGCAGCAGGCGGTCGTGGGGCAGATACTCGGCGACATAGGTGTTGGCCGGTATCGGGGTGCGCAGCCGGGACACCGGCCGGCCGCCGGTCGTGGCCACCACGGTGACATCCTCGTCGGCCAGTGCCTCGATCGTGGGCCCGATGAGCCGGGACAGGTCACCGTTGTCGACGGTGCCCTGGGTGACATGCACGACCGGACGTTCCCCGTCGAGCGCCGGCCACCAACGCGGCAGCGGGAAGCGGTTCGAGCGGCGCGGGCGCACCAGCCCGACGAAGCGCACACCGTCGGGTAGTTCGGTGCGCGGGTACTCGAAGCTGGGCACCGTCGGCACGATCAACCGGTCGGCGAGCATGCCGACGTCGAGCACCGGCACCGGCAGCGGCCCCGTCCCCATCGACGCCAGCATCCGATCGGTGGCCCGCTGCGTGGGGCGCGGCGCGCCGCCGGGCGCGTCGCCGCCACCGGAGAGCATCAGCGGGGTCGGCGAGTAATAGAGCACCTTCGGCAGATCGGTGCGGGTGTCGAGCAGCAGCGGGAGGACCCCGACGAATGCGTGATCGACGATGACGGCGTCGTAGCGCCGGGCAGACAGCGCCGCGCGCAGTTCGGCGGCCTGGCGCGGCATCGGCCGCAGGAACGGCCGCACGATGGCGTCGTTCGGTCCCTCGGGACCGAACCGCGCGGCGCGTCGCGCTGCGGTGAACGCGGCATCGTCGAAGTCGGCCGATGCGGGCAACGGGTGGGGTTGCGCCCCCACGCCGGCCACCTCCGCGGTGTGCTCGGCACCGGTCATCACGGTGACCCGGTGGCCCCGCCACACCAGGTCCTCGGCGACGGCCAGCAGCGGTGCCACGTGCCCCAGCGGAGACAGTGCGGCGATCAGTACCGTCGGCATCAGCGCTGCCCAGCAGCGAGGTCTGGCAGAGCGGAACGCGGTGCGGTTTGCGGCCAGGACGCGAAGAGCACTTCAGCCATGCCCTCGATGTTCGGCGATCACCCCCGCCGTGCACTTGGAGGTTGTGTGGAGAATGCGTGGAGATTGCAGATCAGGGGGCTGTGCTCTCAGCCGGTGACCCGGGACCTGGCGTCACACTTGTGTGCCGGTTCGGGGGTCGGTGCCGGCCATCTCGGCCTGTTCGAACACCCGCGAGTAGGCGAAGTCGACGAAGCTGATCCCGTTGCAGTAGTTCGACGAGCCGGTGAAGTCGGAGTTGCAGCCATCTGCATCGGTGCTGACCGCCATGTCGCGGTTGGCCGACCAGATCGAGAGCCTGCCGATTCCGTAGGACACCGCGAAATCGACGATCTGTTGTGCGTCATGGAGATAGAAGACCTCGTCGAGATCGTCGGCGTAGCCGATCATCGACGTGATGCCGATCATCGCCCACAGCTCCTCGTCGGTCTTGGCGTCCCCGTAGAGATCGGCCAGCTGGTCGTGCACCGCGGTGGCCGCCTGCACGGCCAGGTCACCCATGTAGTACTCGCCGGTGGGCGCAAAGGTGGTGTCGTAGTAGTCGAACGTCATGATGTTCACCACCGAGACGTCCACGCCGTAGTTGATCGCGCTCTGCAGCTCGTAGATTCCCGTGTCGGTCAGGCCGGTGGGCAGCACCGGGATCGTGTACGAGACGGTGACCTCATTGCCCTCTTCCAGGTTCTGTTGTTGCAGCAGCGCGATCGCGTTGTTGCGCCGGTCCACCGAATCCTCGTCCTCCCACTGGGTTCCCTCGACGTCGAAGTCGAGGTTGTAGATCTCGTAGGCGTCGATGACGTCCTGGTAGGCGTCGACCAGCGTGTCGACGTCGGTGATATCGGTGGCCAGGTAATTCCCCAGAGCGCCGCCGAAAGACAGAATGGCATCGGCGCCCAAGAGTTCGATCTCGTCGATCGTGCTGGTGATGTAAGGGTCATCCAGCGCGTAAGCGGTGCTGTAGCCCCACACCGGGGTCCCGGGGTCGTCGGGATCGCTGACGATGAACGCCAGGCTGAAACTGTCGATGCCGTATTCGGTGACGGCTGTCTCGTAGTCGAACTTCGGATCATCGAGGGTCACGTCGACATAGGGGGCGTAGATCGTCGCGGGCCGCCCCGCAAGCATGCTGGAATCGACGCGCACGGGCACCGCGACGGCGCTGCCGATGAGCGGCATGAGCAGCAGGTTCACGATCGGCGTCTGTTGCAGGATGCGCACCGCGGGCTCGACGAACTGCCCGATGATCGGCACCTGCTGAAGGGCCGCCACCAGGTGCGTCGTCTCGGAGACCAGAACGGTGAACTCCTCGGTGGCCTTGCCGCTCACGACCGACGGACCCACCGTGGTCGTGAAGTATCCGGTGTCCTCGTCCAGCTCGACCGAGCCGCCCTGGTCCGGTCCGGCGGTCAGCGTGTAGGTCAGCGGGAGGTCCCGGGTGCTCGTGGCCAGGACCTGGCCGGCCACCGTGGTAGCCGTCGCGTCGTCGAGCACCCACCCGGTGTCATCGACGACCTCGTCCTGCGTCACCGCGGCCGCGCTCAGGGAGTCGGCCTCGGTGCCTGCCGAGGCGGCGTACGTTGCTGCGCTCTGTTCGGCACCGTCCTCGCTGCTTTCGTCGCTCGACAGCTCTGCGGCCGGCAGTCCGGCTTCCTCGGTGTCGACCAGGGGGGCCGTCGCCTCTTCGGCCGGTTCGGTTGCGGCGCCGTCCTCCACGTGCGACGAGTCCGCATCAGCGAGGTCCGATTCGTCTGCTGCGAGGTCCAGTTCCTCCTGCTGTTCCTCGGATTGCGTCGAATCCGCGGCGTCGTTCTCGGCGTCGTCCTCGGTGCCGTCCTCGGAGTCACCGCCGCTGGTGTCGTCCGAATCGTCTTCGGCCGATGCCGAATCCGAGGACTCGGTGCCGGCAGCCGATGACGATGAGGAGGCCGGCGATGTGGATGCGGTCGACGAACCCGAGTCAGCACTCGACGACGTCGTCGAATCGGAACCAGCCGACGAGTCCGGTTCCGAGTCCGCCCACGCGGCGCCGGCGCCGGCGAGCAGACCCGTACCGATGCCCAGCGCTACCGCCAACCCGCCCACCCGACCAACAAGCTCCGCAGATCGCACCGACAGTCCTCCCGTTGTGATGTGTGGCCGTGCACTAGAACCGGCTTTGCGGCACGCAGGGATCGCAGATGGATTCCAGGCCCTTGCCGGGCAACCTATTCAAGGTCCCGGTGGGGGGTCTGTTAGCGCGGCTACGTTCGGCGGGAAATTCGGGCGATCCGGCGCCGGCTCAGTCGGTCACCCGGTCCGGACGGCTGTAGATGTTCATCGACTCACCCCGCAGGAACGCCACCAGGGTCAGACCGGACTGGCTGGCCAGGTCGACCGCCAGCGACGACGGCGCCGAGACCGCCGCCAGCATCGGGATGCCGGCCATCACCGCTTTCTGGGTGAGCTCGAACGACGCCCGCCCGCTGACCAGCAGAACCGTGCCGCCCAGCGGGATGCGGCGCTGCTCCAGCGCCCAGCCGATGACCTTGTCGACGGCGTTGTGCCGGCCGATGTCCTCGCGGACCACCAGCGGGGCGCCGTCGGTGTCGAACAGCGCGGCACCGTGCAGGCCGCCGGTCGCGGCGAACACCTTCTGACGTTCCCGCAGCTTGCCGGGCATGGCGCAGAGCGTGTCGGCGCTGACCGTCGACGGATCGTCACCCGGGCCGTGCTTGCTGATCAGCCGCACCGCCTCCAGCGAGGCCTTGCCGCACACCCCGCACGACGAGGTGGTGTAGAAGTTGCGGGTCGGGTCCACATCCGGTGTCGGCACCCCGGCGGACAGGGTGACATCGAGGACGTTGTAGGTGTTGGTCCCCTCCTCGGTGGCGCCACGGCAGTAGCGCACCGCCACGATGTCGTCGCGGCGCGCTACGACACCCTCGGTGAGCAGGAAACCCTGCGCGAGTTCCACATCGGCCCCGGGGGTGCGCATCGTGACGGTGATCGGGGCACCGTTGACGCGGATCTCCAGCGGCTCCTCGACCACCAGGGTCTCGGGCCGGGCGGTCGCCTCGTCGGCCCGCACGTGGCGCACCCGCCGGCGTGCGGTGACCCTGCCCACTAGTTCTGCCCCCGCCGCTCGAGCCTGATCACGACCGCCTTGGACACCGGGGTGTTCGACTTGGCGGCGGTGTGGTCGAGGGGGACGAGCGGATTGGTCTCCGGGTAGTAGGCCGCGGCGTTGCCGACCGGGGTCGAGTAGGACACCACCGCGAAGTCCTCGGCGCGGCGCTGCTGGGAGTGACCGTCGGCGTCGGTGAACTCCGAGACCAGATCGACGCGGTCACCGTCGGACAGGCCGAAGGCCTCGAGATCGGCCGGGTTGACCATGACGACGCGGCGGCCACCCTTGATGCCGCGGTAACGGTCGTCGAGCCCGTAAATGGTGGTGTTGTACTGGTCGTGGCTGCGCAGGGTCTGCAGCACCAGCCGGCCGGCCGGCACCGGTACCCACTCCAGCGGGTAGGCGGTGAAGTTCGCCTTGCCCGTGGTGGTGGGGAACTCGCGGGAGTCACGCGGCGGGTGCGGCAGCTGGAAACCGTCGGGGGCGCGCACCTTGCGGTTGTAGTCCGCGCACCCGGGCACCACCGCGGCGATCGCGTCGCGGATGGCGTCGTAGTCGGCGTTGAACCGTTCCCACGGCACCGGATGCTCGGGGCCGAGCAGCACCCGGGCCAGCTGGCAGACAATGGCGACCTCACTGCGGACCTGCTCGCCGGGCGGGTGCAGGCTGCCGCGGGACAGGTGCACCATCGACATCGAATCCTCGACCGAGACCTGCTGTTTGCCGCCGGCCTGCACGTCGCGGTCGGTGCGGCCCAGCGACGGCAGGATCAACGCGGTGCGGCCGTGCACCAGGTGGCTGCGGTTGAGTTTGGTCGACACCTGCACGGTCAGCGAGCAGCGGCGCAGCGCGGCCTCGGTGACCGCGGTGTCCGGGGTGGCCGAGGCGAAGTTGCCGCCCATCGCCATGAACACGCCCGCCTTGCCGTCGCGCATCGAGCGGATCGCGTCGACGGTGTCGAGGCCGTGCTCGCGCGGGCTGGTGATGCCGAACCGTTCGTCGAGGGCGGCCAGGAAGGTCTCGGGCATCTTCTCCCAGATGCCCATCGTGCGGTCGCCCTGGACGTTGGAGTGCCCGCGCACCGGGCACAGGCCCGCCCCGGGCTTGCCGATCATGCCGCGCATCAGCAGCACGTTGGAGATCTCGGAGATGGAGGGCACCGCGTGTTTGTGCTGGGTCAGGCCCATCGCCCAGCACACCACGATGCGCTGGGCGCCGGCCATCATCGCCGCCACCCGGTCGAGCTGGGTGCGGTCGATGCCGGTCGCCTCGACGACGGTGTCCAGGTCGACGGCGCGGGTGCGGCGTTCGTAGTCGTCGAAGCCGGCGCAGTGCCCGGCCACGAAGTCGCGGTCGACGATCCCGGCGTGCGGCCCCGCGTTGTCCTGGGCTTTGTCGTCGGCTTCGAACAGCAACCGGCCCAGCCCGGCGAACAGCGCCATGTCCCCACCGAGGCGGATCTGGACGAACTCGTCGGCGATCGGCACGCCGTCACCGATCACCCCGTGCACCTTCTGCGGATCCTTGAACCGCATCAGGCCGGCCTCGGGCAGCGGGTTGACCGCGATGATCTTCGCGCCGTTGGCCTTGGCCTTCTCCAGGATCGACAGCATCCGGGGATGGTTGGTGCCCGGGTTCTGTCCGGCGATGACGATCAGGTCGGACTCCACCAGGTCCTCCACGGTGACCGAGCCCTTGCCGACCCCGATCGACTCGGTCAGCGCGGCACCGGAGGATTCGTGACACATGTTGGAGCAGTCCGGCAGATTGTTGGTGCCGAAGCTGCGTACCAGCAGCTGGTAGAGAAACGCCGCCTCGTTGCTGGTCCGGCCCGAGGTGTAGAAGACCGCCTCGTCGGGGCCGGACAGGCCGCGCAGCTCGTCGGCGATCAGCTGGTAGGCCTCGTCCCATCCGATCGGCCGGTAGTGCCCGTCGCCGGGGCGCAGCACCATCGGGTGGGTGAGCCGTCCCTGCTGGGACAGCCAGTACTCGGGTTTGGTCTCCAGCTCGGCGACCGGGTGGCGGGCGAAGAAATCCGGGGTGACGACCCGGGTGGTGGCCTCCTCGGCGACGGCCTTGGCGCCGTTCTCGCAGAACTCGGCCAGCTTGCGGCCGCCGTGCTCTTCGGGCCAGGCGCAGCCCGGGCAGTCGAAGCCGTGCCGCTGGTTGAGCTTGGCCAGCGTGGCCGCGGTACGCAGCGGGCCCATCGATTCCAGCCCGCGCCGCAGCGACACCAGTACCGCGGGCACCCCGGCCGCCTCATGCTCCCGGTCGGTGACCGTGACCGCGTTCTCGTCGATGTCGGCGTCGGTGTCCTGGTCCGGGTGGCGGCGAGTGGGCATGCCCCCATTGTGGTCGGTCGGGCAGTGCGCCGCCATGACGTCCCCGTCACCCAAAGCCCGGGTTGGTAACGGCTGCATTCTGGCGTTGACGCCGACGTAACAAGATCGGCATGCGTCGTTCCTAAGGTAGGCCGGTCGAACGTCTTGAGTAGGGGTCGGACGGCCCCCGGTCGAATCAGGGATAGGAAAACCATTGAGCGGAAATGCGGTGCGCCTCCAGGCCATCTACAACGTTGAGGGATACGAGCCCCCAGCCTTCAGCTTCGACCCGAGCGAAGCGCCCGGCGAGGTTTTCGGCTCGAACGTCTTCACCAAGGCCGAGATGCAGCTGCGGCTACCCAAGTCGGTGTTCAAGTCCGTCGTGGCCACCATCGAGAAGGGCACCAAGCTCGATCCGGCCGTCGCCGACGCCGTCGCGGCGGCGATGAAGGACTGGGCGCTGTCTCGGGGCGCGACCCACTACGCCCACGTCTTCTACCCGATGACCGGCTTCACCGCCGAGAAGCACGACAGCTTCCTCGAACCCGTTTCCGATGGCGAGACGCTGGCCGAGTTCGCCGGCAAGACCCTGATCCAGGGCGAGCCGGACGCCTCCAGCTTCCCGTCCGGCGGGCTGCGCAGCACGTTCGAGGCCCGCGGCTACACCGGCTGGGACGTCACCAGCCCGGCATACATCCTCGAGAACCCGAACGGCAACACGTTGTGCATCCCGACGGTCTTCGTGTCGATGACCGGTGAGGCGCTGGACTACAAGACCCCGCTGCTGCGCAGCCAGCAGGCGATGGGCACCCAGGCCGAGCGCATCCTCAATCTCTTCGGCCACGACAACTTCGAGCACATCGTGTCCTACTGCGGGCCCGAGCAGGAGTACTTCCTGGTCGACCGGCACTTCTTCCTCGCCCGCCCGGATCTGATCAACGCCGGCCGCACCCTGTTCGGCGCCAAGCCGCCCAAGGGCCAGGAATTCGACGACCACTACTTCGGAGCCGTCCCCGACCGTGTGCTGGCGTTCATGATGGACACCGAGCGTGAGCTGTTCAAGCTCGGTATCCCCGCCAAGACCCGGCACAACGAGGTCGCGCCCGCCCAGTTCGAGGTCGCGCCGATGTTCGAGAAGGCCAACCTGGCCTCCGACCACCAGCAGCTGCTGATGACCACGTTCAAGAACCTGGCCCAGAAGCACGGCATGGAGTGCCTGTTCCACGAGAAGCCGTTCGCCGGTGTCAACGGGTCGGGCAAGCACGTCAACTTCTCGATGGGCAACTCGAAGTTCGGCAGCCTGCTGGTTCCCGGCGACACCCCGCACGAGAACGCCCAGTTCCTGGTGTTCTGCGCGGCGGTGATCCGGGCCGTGCACAAGTTCGCCGGGCTGCTGCGCGTCTCGGTGGCCTCGGCCACCAACGATCACCGCCTGGGCGCCAACGAGGCGCCGCCCGCGATCATCTCGATCTTCCTCGGCGCGCAGCTGGCCGACGTCTTCGAGCAGATCGCCAAGGGTGCGGCGACGTCCTCGAAGGGCAAGGGCGTCATGCACATCGGTGTCGACACCTTGCCGGTGTTGCCGACCGATCCGGGCGATCGCAACCGCACCAGCCCGTTCGCCTTCACCGGCAACCGGTTCGAGTTCCGCGCCCCGGGTTCGGGACAGACGGTCGCGGTGCCGATGATCATCCTCAACACCATCATGGCCGACTCGTTCGACTACATGGCCACCGCTCTGGAGAAGGCCGTTGCCGACGGCGCCGAGTTCGATTCGGCGGTACAGCAGTTGCTCACCGAGGTGATCACCGAGCATGGCGCCGTCGTCTTCAACGGTGACGGATACTCCGATGACTGGCAGATCGAGGCGGCCTCGCGCGGTCTGCCGAACTTCAAGACAACCCTGGATGCGCTTCCGGCGCTCATCGACCCCGAGTCGGTGGAGTTGTTCAGCAAGTACGGCGTGTTCAACGAGCGGGAGCTGCACAGCCGCTACGAGGTCCGCCTCGAGCAGTACGCGCTGACCATCGGCGTCGAGGCCAAGCTGTCGCTGGAGATCGGCACCACGGTGATCCTGCCCGCAGCGGTGCGCTACCAGACCGAGCTGGCCCAGAACGTCGCGGCGCTGAAGGCGGCCGGGGTTGACGCCGACACCACGATGCTCGAAGCCGTGTCGGGCCCGATCGCGGATCTGACCGCCGCCGTGGGCACGCTCAAGGCGGCGCTCGCCGAGCATGCCGGTGACTCGGCGATGGACGAGGCCAAGCACGCCCAGGAGGGTCTGCTGCCGGCGATGGAAGCGGTGCGTACCGCCGCTGACGCGCTGGAAAACGTTGTGGCCGACGACCTGTGGCCGCTGCCCACCTATCAGGAGATGCTCTACATCCTCTGATCAGGGCTTGTTCACGCGCTGCCCGCCCGGGCCTCCACCGGGCGGGCAGTCGTGTTCGGGGTGGGTGCGGCCATCAGCGGTCGAGACGCTTCTCGAACCAGCGGTGCGCGTAGGGCTCGTCGTTGAACGGCGCGATCTCGCGGTACCCGGACGAGGTGTACATGCTGATGGCTTCGGGCAGTTCGTCGCGCGTCTCGAGGCGCATCACCGTCACACCGTGGCGCCGTGCGCGGTCTTCGAGTTCACCGAGGATGCGGCGGCCGAGTCCCAAGCCGCGGACGTCGCCCCTGACCCACATCCGTTTGACATGGCCGGCCGAGTCGGGTTGGAAGATCAACGCCCCGCAACCCACCGGCGCGGCATGCAACGACGCCACCAGTAGGAGTCCGGCAGGGGGCGTCATCTCGGCATCGTGGACAGGGCTGCGGGCCGGATCATAGCCGCCGACGAACCGCTCGGCCAGTTCGGCGTAGTAGGTGCCGAGACACTCTCGCGCGTCAGGGGAGCGGGGATCGCTTTCGCGCACTTCCACGGTCGAGGCTGTCAGAAGTTTCTCCACCTCGGCCATGGCCGCCAACAACCGGCTGCGTTGAGATGGGTTGAGTGGAAGCAGGATCGACTCGGCGAGAGCGTCGGAGCTTTCGTCGAGGCGGTTCAGCTCGCGGCGGCCGTCGGCGGTGAGCGTGGCGGTGCGGACCCGTCCGTCGGCAGGGCTGGTGTCGACGGTGATCAATCCCTCGGCTTCCAGGGCGCGCAACATCCGGCTGAGGTGTCCGGAGTCCAGGTCCAGTCGTGCCCTCAGCTGCCGGACGTCGGCGCCGGCGGAACCGATCTCGAACAGGATGCGGTTCTGCCCCAGCGGCCGCGCGGTCGCCAGGTGTCTGTCGGTGAGCACGCCGATGCGTTGGGTCACGACGCGGTTGAAGCGGCGCACTCCGGCGGTCATGGCCCCATCCATTCTCTGACCATAGTCAGAGAATGGATGGGGGTGCAAGGGTGCCGCTCCTCCACCTCAGCGCGATTTCGGCGTGGTTGTCGTTGTTCTGCGACGACAACCACGCCGAAATCGCAAGGGGGCTAGTTGGTGGGGAATCCGAGGTTGATACCGCCGTGGCTAGGGTCCAGCCAGCGGCTGGTGATGGCCTTCTGGCGGGTGAAGAACTGCACCCCGTCCATGCCGTGGGCGTGGCTGTCACCGAACAGCGAGGCCTTCCAGCCGCCGAAGCTGTAGTAGGCCATCGGCACCGGGATCGGCACGTTGATGCCCACCATGCCGACCTGAACCTCGTTCTGGAACCGCCGGGCCGCCCCGCCGTCGTTGGTGAAGATGGCGGTGCCGTTGCCGTAGGGGTTGTTGTTCACCAATTCCATGGCGTCGTCGTAGGTCTCGACACGCACCACCGCGAGCACCGGGCCGAAGATCTCGTCGGTGTAGACGCTCATCTCGGTGGTCACGTTGTCCAGCAGGGTCGGGCCCAGCCAGAACCCCTCGGCTCCACCGTCGGCGGAAACCTGACGGCCGTCCAGGACGACCTTCGCGCCGTCGGCCTCGCCGGCGTCGATGTAGGAGGCAACCTTGTCGCGGTGGGCCTTGGTGACCAGCGGACCCATGTCCGAATCCTTGGTGCCGTCACCGGTCTTGATGCCGGAGGCCCGTTCGGCGATCTTGGCGACCAGGTCGTCGGCGATCGGGCCGACGGCCACGCACGCCGAGATCGCCATGCAGCGTTCCCCGGCCGAGCCGAAGCCGGCGTTGACCATGGCGTCGGCGGCCAGGTCGAGGTCGGCGTCGGGCAGGATCACCGCATGGTTCTTGGCGCCGCCGAGGGCTTGGACGCGCTTGTCGTGCGCGGTGCCGGTGGCGTAGACGTACTTGGCGATCGGGGTCGACCCGACGAAGGACACCGACTTGACCTTGGGGTTGGTCAGCAGCTCGTCGACGGCGGTCTTGTCGCCCTGCAACACGTTGAACACCCCGGCCGGCAGCCCGGCCTCCTTCCACAGCTCGGCCATCCACAGCGCTGCGCTGGGATCCTTCTCCGAGGGTTTGAGCACCACGGTGTTGCCGGTGGCGATGGCGATGGGGAAGAACCACATCGGCACCATGGCCGGGAAGTTGAACGGGCTGATGACGCCGACCACGCCCAGCGGCTGGCGAACCGAGTACACGTCGACCTTGGTCGAGGCGTTCTCGGTGAACCCGCCCTTGAGCAGATGCGGGATGCCGCAGGCGAACTCGACGACCTCCTGGCCGCGGCTGACCTCACCGAGTGCGTCGGACAGGACCTTGCCGTGCTCGGCGGTGATGATCGCGGCCAGCTCGCCCTTGCGTTCGTTGAGCAGCTCGCGAAACTTGAACAGCACCGCGGTGCGCTTGGCCAGCGAGGTGTCCCGCCACGCCGGGAACGCCGCCGCGGCCGCATCGATCACGGTGCGGGCATCGGCGACCGAGGCCAGCGCGACCTGCCCGGTCACCTCGCCGGTCGCCGGATTCGTCACCGGCGCCGTCGCGCCGGAGCTGCCGGTGAAGACGGCATCGTCGACCCAGTGCGAAATTGTGTTCGTCATCGTTGTCTTCCTTCGTGTTTCGGTTCAGGGGTGGTCTGCGAGCGCGACGTCGGCGGGCGCACCGCTGTGGAGTGACTCGACGCCGGCGGCACACACCGCTGCCGCGGCGTAGCCGTCCCACGCGGTGGGACCGTCGATGTAGTGGCCGGTTTGGGCACCGGCGTGGACCGCGTCGACCCAGCGCTGGATCTCGATGTCGTAGGCGCGGCCGAATCGCTCCCGGAATCCGGGGGTCAGTCGGCCGCCCCAGGTTCCGGATGCGGACTTGCGGATCATCCCGACGTCGAGACCGATGAGCGCGCTGCCGTGTTCGCCGACCACCTCGGTGCGTACCTCGTAGCCCACTCCGGTGGTGACGAACAGCTCGACGTCGACGTGCTTGCCGGACACCGTGCGCATGATCGCGACCTGCGGATCGACCACGCCGTCGGGAGCACCGGGATTCGAGGCCGGCCGGACGATCTGCACGCTGGCGATCTCCTCGCCGAACAGGAACCTCGTCACGTCGACCTCGTGGACCAGGGAGTCCTTGACGATCAACGTGCTGTCGAAATACGACGGGACCGCGGCATTGCGATGCACGCAGTGCATCATCAGCGGTACCCCGAGCTCGCCGCCGTCGAGCAGCGTCTTGAGCCGCATGTACTCCTCGTCGAACCGCCGCATGAAGCCGACCTGGATCAGCGAGAGCCCCAGCTCGGCTTCGCGGCGGACGATGTCCAGCGATGTGTCGACGTCGGTGGTCAGCGGTTTCTCGCACAACACCGGCTTGCGGTGCTCGAGGCAGGCCAGCAGCTGCTTCTCATGCGTGCTTCCCGGAGTGGCCAGCACCACCGCGTCGACGTCGGCGTCGGCGATCACGTCGATCGGATCGACCACCGCGCGACAGCCGTCGATCTCGGCGGCGATCTGCTCGGCTTTCTCGGTGACGTAGTCGTTGACGACCGATACCCGGGCCCCGGAGATCCGGGAGGTGATCCGGGCGACGTGGTCGGCGCCCATCACGCCGACGCCGAGCACCGCAACGCGCAAGTCGGACATCTGTTCTCCTCAGCGATCAGAGGGATTGATCAGCGGTCGCTGGACCTTCTTCCAGTCCGCGTACCGCTGGTAGGCCTGCTGGGTGGACTCCAGCGAGGACACCTCGCTGACCGGGACGTCCCACCACGAGTGGCTGTCCGGCGCGTAGACCATCGGGTCGGTCTCGACATGGATCACCGTGGTGTTCTCGGCGGCCTTGGCGACCTTGACGGCGTCGGCGAACTCGGCGGCGGTGCCCACCTTGATGACGTCGGCGCCCAGGCTCGCCGCGTTGGCGGCCAGATCCACCGGGAGTTTGGCCCCGTCGAGCCGGCCATCACCGCTGCGGAACCGGTATGCGGTGCCGAAGCGCTGGGAGCCGAGGGATTCCGACAGTCCGCCGATCGAGGCGAAGCCGTGGTTCTGGACCAGCACCGGGATGACCTTCACCCCCTCCTGCACGGCGGTCACCAGCTCGGTGGCCATCATCAGGTAGGACCCGTCGCCGACCATGATGAACACGTCGCGGTCGGGGGCCGCCATCCGCACCCCGATGCCGCCGGCGATCTCGTAGCCCATGCAGGAGTATCCGTATTCGACGTGATAGCCCTTGCGGTCACGCATCCGCCACAGCTTGTGCAGGTCGCCGGGCATGGACCCGGCCGCGCAGACCACCACGTCGCGGGCGTCGGAGAGGGTGTTGACCAGCCCGATCACCTGGTTCTGGTTCAGCGCCACCCCGTCTTCGGTGCGGTACACCCCGGACACCGTCGCGTTCCACTCAGCCATCAATTCGCCGATGCGGGAACGATACTCATCGCTGACCGTGTAGCCGCTCAGCGAGTCGGCCAACGATTCCAGGGATTCACGGGCGTCGGCGACCACACTGATGCCGCCCTGCTTGACCGAGTCCAGCGACGCCACGTTGATGTTGACGAACCGGACATCGGGGTTGTTGAACGCGGTGCGCGAGGCCGAGGTGAAATCGCTGTAGCGGGTGCCGATCCCGATGATCACGTCGGCATCGCCGGCCAGCGCGTTGGCCGCGGTGGTTCCGGTCGAGCCCACCGCTCCGACCGAGCGCGGATCGTCGTGCAGCAGCGATCCCTTGCCCGCCTGGCTCTCGCACACCGGGATACCCGTCTGCGCGACGAACTGGGCCAAGGCGTCGTTCGCCCCGGAGTAGATGACTCCGCCGCCGGCGACGATCAGCGGCTTGGCGGCCGACCGGATCACCTCGGCGGCGCGGGCGATCACCGCCCGCTCGGGCAGCGGCCGGGCGATGTGCCAGGTCCGCTCGGCGAACAGCGACACCGGCCAGTCGAACGCCTCGGCCTGGACGTCCTGGGGCAGCGCGACGGTCGCCGCTCCGGTCTCGGCGGGATCGGTGAGCACGCGCATCGCCCCCAGCAGCGCCGCGGGCAGCTGCTCGGGCCGCCACACCCGGTCGAAATAGCGGGACAGCGGCTTGAACGCGTCGTTGACGGTGACGTCCCCGCTGGACGGCAGCTCGAGTTCCTGCAGCACCGGCGCGCTGGCCCGGGTGGCGAAGGTGTCCGACGGCAGCAGCAGTACCGGGATCCGGTTGATGGTCGCCAGCGCGGCGCCGGTCAGCATGTTGGTGGCGCCGGGCCCGACGCTGGCGGTCACGGCCCAGGCCTGCAGGCGATCCCGCTGGCGGGCGTAGGCCACCGCGGTGTGCACCATGGCCTGTTCGTTGCGGCCCAGGACGTATCTCAGGCCGGGCTCGGTGCCGGTCTCGGCCGCCTCGACCTCATCCTGCAGCAGCGCCTGCCCGATGCCGGCTACGTTGCCATGGCCGAAGATGCCCAGGCATCCGGCGAAGAACTTGTGCCGCTCGCCGTCGCGTTCGACGAACTGGTTGGCCAGGAAGCGCACGGTCGCCTGGGCGACGGTGAGCCGGACGGTCGCTTCGGTGTCGGCCAGTTTCTCGGTCGACTTGGGCGCGGTGGAAACCACGGGGTCAGTCTCCTATCCAGCCGGCGGAGCCGGCGATCGAGTGTCGGGCGAGGGCTGGCCGAACGGGAGTCGGGCATCGATCTGCTGGTGTTCCCAGCTGCCGCGCAGCCAGGTGTGGTCGGGGTCGTCACAGATCATCCAGGCCCGGGTGGGTCCGGAGCCGGCCATGACGTTGAGGTAGTACATGTGGTGTCCCGGCGCCGCGATCGACGGGCCGTGGTAGCCGTGCGGGACGAGGACCACGTCGCCGGAGCGGACCTCCTCGAGCACCTCGATCGGCCGCTGCGGGGTTCCGTAGACCCGGTGATATCCGAATCCCGTTGTACCGGCTGGGCTGTCGTCGATCTCAAAGTAGTAGATCTCCTCGAGCTGGGTTTCCACCTCGGTGTTCTCGTCGTGCTTGTGGGCGGGGTAGCTCGACCAGTTGCCGCCGGGGGTGATCACTTCGCACGCGATCAGCGAGTCGGCTTCGAAGGCGGTCGCGGTGCCGAAGTTGTGGACCTGGCGGCTGCAGTTGCCTGCTCCGCGCAGTTCGACGGCCACGTCGGCGGCGGCCACCCGGCGGTTCGGGAACGCGCTTGTGGCGCGTGCTCCGCAGATCGCGATGCGGCCGTGGCCGGCCAGGGTGTAGGCCTGCTCGATGCCGAGGTAGACCATGTCGGCGGGACCGTCGAAAACGCGCGCCCGTGGGGACAGTTCGAATGTCTGGTCGCCGCACGTGACGGATCCGGCGCCGGCCAGCGGGAGGATCATCACCTCGTTGTCACCGGTGTGCAGCGACACCTCGCCGCCGTCGCCGAGGTCGACGACGTGCAGTGACGACTCCGCCCAGCCGGCGTCCTCCGGGGTGATCGCGACGGTGAACGGGTCCGCGGCGCTGCCGGCCGGGATGTAGAGCTTCGAATGCATTCCTCACCTCACCATCGCCACGGCGGTGGCCACCGCCGAGCTCACGTCGTCGTCCGGGGGGTAGAGCAGGGTGCGGCCGACGATCAGGCCGCGCACCGCGGGCAGCGCCAGCGCCTTCTCCCAGGCCGCGAAGGCTTCGTCGGGGTCGGTCGGGTCGCCGCCCAGCAGCAGGGTCGGCATCGTGGTGGACTCCATCACCCGGTCCATTTCCTCGACGACGGGTAGCTTCATCCAGGTATACGCCGATGTGGCGCCCAGCCCCTGGGCGATGTGCACCGACTTGATCACCGCGTCGGGGGACAGGTCGTTTCTGACCTTGCCGTCGACCCGGCCGGACATGAACGGCTCGAGCATCGCGATCAGGCCGTGGGCGGCGAGCTCGTCGACCGCCGTGGCGCAGGCCGCCATCGTGGCGACCGTGCCCGGGTCGTCGAGGTCGATGCGGCACAGCATCTTTCCGCCGTTCATCTTCGCCGCCGCGGTGGACGCCGCGGTGGCCCCGGTCATCCGGTCGTCGAGTTCGAACGACGCTCCGGCCAGGCCGCCCCGGTTGAACGAGGAGAACACCACCTTGTCCTCCAGCGCGCCCAGCAGCACCAGGTCGTCGAGGATGTCCGCGGTGGCCAGCACACCGTCCACGCCCGGATCGGCCAGCGCTGCGCGCAGCCGGTCGAGCAGGTCGGTTCGGCTGTTCATCGCGGTGGTGCGGGCGCCGACCGCCAGTGCGCCGCGGGCCGGATGGTCTGCGGCGACGATCATCAGCCGTCCATTGCCGCGCAGGGTGGGCCGGGTGCGCCGGTACTCCCAGGCCTCGGCGACGGCCGCCGGATCGGTCGCGCGGACCTCGGCGACTTCGGCGTAGTCCCGGCACTTCGGGGTGTCAGACATTCACGGCCTCCACGGCGGTCTGTTCGGCGAGTTCGGCCACCTCGGTGGCGGTCGGCATGGCGGTCGAGCACTCCAACCGGCCGGCGACGATGGCGCCGGCGGCGTTGGCGTAGCGCAGCGTTTTCTCCAGCGGCCACCCGTTGAGCAGGCCGTGGCACAGGCTGCCGCCGAACGCGTCACCGGCGCCAAGGCCGTTGACGACGTCGACTTCGTTGGGCGGCACGGTGACCGAGGAGCGGCGGCTCTTGCCCAGCACCCCGCGCGGACCCTGCTTGACGATCGCGAGTTCGACGCCGAGGTCGAGCAGCGCGTCGGCGGCCTTGTGCGGGTTGGTCTCGCCGACGGCGATCTCGCACTCCTCCCGGTTGCCGACGGCGACGGTGACCTGGGTCAGGGCACGCTGCACCTGTTCGGTGGCGGCGGCGGCCGAGTCCCAGAACATCGGCCGGTAGTCGAGGTCCAGCACGGTCAGCGGCGCACGACCGCGTGATTGCCATGCTTCGAAATGTGCGCTGCGGCTGGGTTCTTCGGACAGTCCGGTGACCGTGGCCCAGAACAGCCGGGCTGATCGCACCGCGTCGGTGTCGATCTCGTCGACGCCGATCTGCAGGTCCGGGGCGCTGGGCCGGCGGTAGAAGTAGAGCGGGAAGTCGTCCGGCGGGAAGATCTCGCAGAACGTCACCGGGGTAGGGAATTCGGTGGAGGTGGCCACGTAGCGGTTGTCCACGTCCAGGCGGGCCAGCTCGGCGCGCACGTAGCGGCCGAACGGGTCGTCGCCGACGCCGGAGATCAGCGCTGAACGGTTGCCGAGGCGTGCCGCGGCGACCGCGACGTTGGCGGCGCTGCCGCCCAGGAACTTCCCGAACGTCTGGACGTCTTCGAGGCCGACGCCGACCTGCAGGGGGTAGACGTCGACACCGCAGCGCCCGATGGCGAGGACGTCGTATTGCTGATTGGTCATCAAGAGTCACTCCGACGGAATTGGGTGTGGGTGGCTTGGTTAGAACTGTGCCCCCGGTCACGTCCCGATGTCAAGACTTTGTCCTGACATTCTATCTTTTGCACCCCGGATGTTAGGATTCCGGCATTGGTTGGCTGGCCCTACTCGAGATCGGAGCCGACGTGCCACTGACGGTGGAGCTCGACAGGTCGAGTCCTGTTCCCCTCTACTATCAGCTCGCCCAGGCGATCGAGGCCGCGATCCGCGACGGCGAGCTCGCCCCCGGCGACCGATTCGAGAACGAACTCGCGCTGGCCAAGCGGCTGACGTTGTCGCGGCCCACCACCAGGCGGGCCATCCAGGAGTTGGTGGACAAGGGGCTGCTAGTCCGCAAACGCGGCGTCGGCACCCAGGTCGTGCAGAACCCGGTGCACCGCCGGGTGGAGCTGACCAGCCTGTTCGATGACCTGGCCCGTGCCGGGCAGGAGCCCACGACGCAGTTGCTGGAGTATCACGTGGGCCCGCCTGACGACGAGGTGGCCCGCGAGCTGAACCTCGCCGAGGATCGCGAGGTGGCCATGATCAAGCGGCTGCGCTGCGCCAACGGTGAGCCACTGGCGCTGATGATCAACTACCTTCCCGCCGATATCGCACCGGACCCCGAGGAGCTGGAGAGCAACGGGCTCTACCAGTCGTTGCGCTCGCGCGGGGTGCACATCCGGCTGGCCCGCCAGCGCATCGGCGCACGCAGCGCGACCCGCTCGGAGGCGCAGCTGCTCGACGAGAAACCCAACGCGCCGTTGCTGACCATGGCCCGCACCGCATTCGACGACTCGGGTGCGGCGGTCGAGTACGGCAACCACTGCTACCGCGCGTCGCGGTACTACTTCGACACCACGCTCGTCGACCGCTGACCCGCCCCTTTCCGCCGAAACGGCATTCCGGCAGAACTTTTGCGAGTGCGGGCCTGCTGGAATGCCATTTCGGCGGGGGTCGGTGCGGGGGATCGGGGGCGGCGGGGGTCAGCTGAAGGCGGCGCGGAAGGCGTCCAGTGCGGCGTCA
The DNA here is from genome assembly GCF_056160785.1 of Mycobacterium sp. ABE4_509. Taxonomy (NCBI): domain Bacteria; kingdom Bacillati; phylum Actinomycetota; class Actinomycetes; order Mycobacteriales; family Mycobacteriaceae; genus Mycobacterium; species Mycobacterium sp. ABE4_509. The sequence goes on from NZ_JBSWXU010000005.1 coordinate 33,032, forward strand.
CTGGCCTGCGTTCCGTCGCCCGACGCCCAGGCCTCCATGCCGATCGTCCCGGTGTAGCCGATGTCGCGCAGTGCCGCCGCGATCGCCGGGTAGTTGATCTCGCCGGTTCCGGGTTCGGCACGGCCGGGCACGTCGGCGACCTGGATCTCGCCGATCGACTCCCCGCACCGGCGGAGGAGCTCGATGAGGTTCCCCTCGCCGATCTGCGCGTGGTAGAGGTCGAGCATCATCTTCACGTTCGGATGCCCGACGCCCTCGACGAGCGCCAGCGTGTCCCTGGCCCGGGCCAGCGGCACCCCGGGGTGGTCGACGATCGTGTTGAGGTTCTCCACGCAGAACTGCACGCCGGCCGACGCGCCGAGCTCGCCGAGGCGTTCCAGCGTGCGCGCGGCGGTCAGCCACATCTGGCCGGTAGAGCGCTGCCGGGGCCGCGCCGCCTGCCCGTCGACCAGTTCGGCGGTGTGCAGGTTGAGCCTGGTGACGCCGAGCGTCTCGGCGGCCTTGATGCTCAGTTCGGCCGTGCGTACCACTTCGTCGCACGTCTGCGGGTCGACGAGGTCGCCGTGCAGGTAGCCGGTCATGGACGTGAACGTCGCGCCGGTCGCGGCCAGGGCGTCCAGGTCCTTGTCGTGCCAGCTCCAGATCTCGACCGCGAACCCCCGCTCGTGGACGCGCTCGACGCGATCGAGGAGCGGCAGGTCGGTGAACACCATCTCTGAGCACACCGCCAGCTGAAATCCGTTCACGCAGGCCTCCATCCATGGACTAGAACGTTCTAGAACAGTAGGGCCCGGCGTGCTCACCCGTCAACGAGGCGGCGGTGGGGTTCTAGGATGACGCGGTGCAACGCAGGCCCACGCTCGAGGATGTCGCGGAGCGGGCCGGTGTCTCGCGGGCGCTGGTGTCGATCGTGATGCGCGAGGCGCCCGGCGCCGGTGCGGCCACCCGGGAGCGGGTGAAACGCGCGGCCGACGAGATCGGCTACCGCCCCGACCCGCGAGCCCGGCGGCTGCGCCAGCACCGCACCCGGCTGATCGGCTTGATGTTCACCGCCGGTCAGGAGTTTCACGCCGACCTGGTCGACGGCGTGTACGTCACCGCCGAGGAACTGGGCTACGACGTGGTGCTCAGCGCGGTGACGCCGCACCGCGCCGAACCGCGCGCGGTGCGCACCCTGGTCGACGACCGGTGTGAGGGGCTGATCCTGGTCGCGCCCCGGATGGGCGCGGGCCGGCTGGGGGAGGCGGCGGCGCAGGTGCCTGCGGTGGTGCTGGCCCGCAAGATGCGCGGGGTGGACGCGGTACGCAGCGATGACGCCGCCGGGGCCGTCCTGGCCGTCGAGCATCTGCTCGGTCAGGGGCATCGCCGCATCCTGCATCTGGACGGCCGCGGCGCCGCGGGGGCGGCGGAACGGCTGCGTGGCTACCGCCGTGCGATGCGCGGCGCCGGGTTGCCCGAGCTGATCCGTGCGGGTGGGCTGACCGAACGTGACGGTGCGGCTGCCGCCACGGCGCTGGTGGCCGAGGGTGAGCTGCCGGATGCGGTGTTCGCCTTCAACGATCGCTGCGCGCTGGGTTTTCTGGATGTCCTGATCAGGGCGGGAATATCGGTGCCGCAACAGATTTCGGTGGTCGGTTTCGACGACGGTCCAATGGCGGGCCTGGCCCACATCGGCCTGACCACGGTGCGTCAGGACGCGGCCGGACTCGCCGGGGCGGCGGTGCGGCGGTTGGTCGGCCGCCTCGACGGTGACGTAGACGCCGGCGGCGATGTGGTCGACATCGTGTGTGAGCCGACGCTTGTCGTGCGGCGGTCCACCGCGCAGGCGGATCCGTGAGCTGCGGTGATCGCCCCTTGCATATGACTAGCGGTCCTAATGTCAGGACAAAGTCTTGACTTTCGGGTGTGAGGCGTATTACATCACCAAGTGAGGCGTGTCGCCCCGCACCGACCTGCAGGGTCCCGGAGGGCGCCGCGGTGATCTCGAAGACAAGGAGAGACCAATGACGTTCAAGCGGCTTGCGGCGATCGCGGGAGCCGGCGTGCTGGCCCTGGGTATGGCGGCATGCTCGAGCACCGGAGGCGCCCCCGAAGGGTCTGACGGTGGCTCCGGCGGTGGCACCGTGGACACCCCGCGGATGACCATCGCGATGATCACCCACGAGGTGCCCGGCGACTCGTTCTGGGACCTGGTCCGCAAGGGCGCCGAGACGGCGGCCCAGAAAGACAACGTCGAACTGCGCTACTCCAACGATCCCGAGGCGCCCAACCAGGCCAACCTGGTCCAGGCCGCGATCGACAGCGGCGTCGACGGCATCGCCGTCACCCTGGCCAAGCCCGACGCCATGCGCGCGGCCGTGGAGCGCGCCGACGCCGCCGGCATCCCGGTGGTGGCGTTCAACGCCGGGATGGACTCCTGGGAGGACATGGGGGTCAAGGAGTACTTCGGCCAGGACGGCTTCATCGCCGGTCAGGGGGTCGGTGAACGACTGCAGTCCGAAGGTGCCGGCAAGGCGCTGTGCGTGATCCAGGAGCAGGGCCACGTCGACCTCGAGGCGCGCTGCGCCGGGGTCCAGGACACCTTCGCGGGCACCGAGATCCTCAACGTCAACGGCAAGGACATGCCCTCGGTGGAGGCCACCATCACCGCCAAGCTGCAGCAGGACCCCAGCATCGACTACATCGTCACCCTCGGCGCGCCGTTCGCGCTGACCGCCGTGCAGTCGGCCCAGAACGCCGGCAGCACCGCCAAGATCGGCACCTTCGACACCAACGCCGCGCTGGTGGACGCGATCGAAGGCGGTGACGTGCAGTGGGCCGTCGATCAGCAGCCCTACCTGCAGGGTTACCTCGCCGTCGACTCGCTGTGGCTGTACAACTCCAACGGCAACGTCATCGGCGGCGGCGCTCCGACGCTGACCGGCCCGGCGTTCATCGACTCGACCAACATCGACTCGGTGGCCGAGTTCGCCCGGGGCGGAACCCGCTGACCGGCGGGCTGATCAGGAAGGGTCGCAAGATGACTACCCAACACGCAGACCTCGACGCGTCGGCCCACAAGGTCGTCCGCGACGAGCGGATCAAGGAACGCAACCGCTTCCACCGCCTGATGATCCGGCCGGAGGTCGGTGCGGCGACCGGTGCGATCGCGATCTTCGTGCTGTTCCTCGTCGTGGCGCCGCCGTTCCGGGAGGCCTCGTCGCTGGCGACGGTGCTCTACGCGAGCTCCACGATCGGCATCATGGCCTGTGGCGTCGCACTGCTGATGATCGGCGGCGAGTTCGACCTGTCCACCGGTGTCGCGGTGACGTTCAGCTCGCTGGCCGGTTCGATGCTGGCCTACAACCTGCACCTCAACCTATGGGTCGGGGCCGCGCTCGCGCTGGTCCTGGCGCTGGGGGTCGGGTTCTTCAACGGGTTCCTGGTGATGAAGACCAGGATCCCCAGCTTCCTGATCACGCTGAGCACCTTCTTCATGCTCGCCGGCATCAACCTGGCGGTGACCAAACTGCTCTCCGGCCAGGTGGCCACCCACAGCGTCAACGACATGGCCGGCTGGGACTCGGCCGGCACGGTGTTCGCCTCGTCGTTCAACATCGGCAACGTGAGCATCCGCATCACCGTGGTGTGGTGGCTGATCTTCACCGCCGTGGCGACGTACGTGCTGTTCAAGACCAAGATCGGCAACTGGATCTTCGCCGTCGGCGGGGACGCCGACAGTGCCCGCGCGGTGGGCGTGCCCGTCACCAAGGTCAAGATCGGGCTGTTCATGTTCGTCGGCTTCTGCGCCTGGTTCGTGGGCATGCACCTGCTGTTCGCCTTCAACACCGTGCAGTCGGGGCAGGGTGTGGGCAACGAGTTCTTCTACATCATCGCCGCGGTCATCGGCGGCTGCCTGCTCACCGGTGGCTACGGCACCGCGATCGGAGCGGCCATCGGTGCGTTCATCTTCGGCATGACCAACCAGGGCATCGTCTACGCAGGCTGGGACCCCGACTGGTTCAAGTTCTTCCTGGGCGCGATGCTGCTGTTCGCGGTCATCGCCAACAACGCCTTCCGAAACTATGCAGCGAAGAAGTGATCGAATGACCATCTCAGTCGAAAAGCCCAGCAGCAGTGAGCAGTCCGGTGGCAAGGTGCCGCTCGTCGAACTCAAGAACGTCGGCAAGTCCTACGGCAACATCACCGCGCTCAAGGACATCTGCCTGCGGGTGCACGCCGGGGAGGTGACCGGCATCCTCGGGGACAACGGAGCGGGCAAATCGACGCTGATCAAGATCATCGCCGGCCTGCACCAGCAGACCGAGGGCCAGTTGCTCGTCGACGGCAAGGCGACCAAGTTCAACTCGCCGGCCGAGGCGCTCGACAAGGGCATCGCGACGGTCTACCAGAACCTGGCCGTCGTGCCGTTGATGCCGGTGTGGCGCAACTTCTTCCTCGGCCAGGAACTGCGCAGGAAGACGTTCCCGTTCTCGCTGGACGCCAACGCGATGCGTGCCACCACCGTCTCGGAGCTGTCCAAGATGGGCATCGACCTGCCCGACGTGGACGTGCCGATCGGCTCGCTGTCCGGTGGCCAGAAGCAGTGCGTGGCGATCGCGCGGGCGGTGTTCTTCGGTGCCCGGGTGCTGATCCTCGACGAGCCGACCGCCGCGCTCGGCGTCAAGCAGTCCGGGGTGGTGCTCAAGTACATCACCGCGGCCAAGGAGGCCGGCTTCGGCGTGGTGTTCATCACCCACAACCCGCATCACGCGCACCTGGTCGGGGACCATTTCGTGCTGCTCAACCGGGGTCGTCAGAAGCTGGACTGCACCTATGACGACATCACCCTCGAACACCTCACCCAGGAGATGGCCGGCGGCGACGAACTCGAGGCACTGTCCCACGAGCTGCGCAGCAACAAGGACTGAGTTCGCCGCAGGCCGCTCGCCGGCGGTGCAGCGGCCACGCCCCGGTGTTTCCCACGCTACGAGACGTTCACTGTCTCGACATGGTCACACCCCACGCTGAAACGCGCCCGATCCGGCGCGCGACGGCACAATGGGGAGTATGGACAGGGATCTCGAGTCACAGGCCGTCGTGCCGGCCTGGCGTGACCCGCTGTCGGCGGGCTGGCGTGCGCACCGCAACCTGTTGCTGCTGCGCCTGCGTTGGCACGAACGGCGTGCGGCGGTTGCCGATCGGGCCGACCACGCCTGAACCACGGTTCGGGCGAGCTAACCCGGCCCGGACGGCCCCGGACCTGGGGCCTGCCCCCGTAAGGGAGAGGCTTATACCTCTTGTGGAAGCAGCGGACCGGAGGTCGGACTAGATAGCGTTTCGGCCATGCCATCGGCCGCGTCGACAGTCCGCTCCCCGGAGCGAAGGTGGTGATCGCGGCCAGCACCGCGGTGGCTCCCGTCCGGGCCCTCGGGGACTTCTTCGCGATGTCCCTGGACACCTTCGTGCTGATGTTCCGCCGGCCGTTCGCCTGGCGTGAGTACGTCATTCAGACGTGGTTCGTCGCGCGGGTGTCGGTGCTGCCGGCGTTGATGCTGACGATGCCGTACTCGGTGCTGCTGGTCTTCACCTTCAATATCCTGCTCAAAGAATTTGGTGCAGCGGACTTTTCCGGCACCGGAGCCGCCATCGGCACGGTGAACCAGATCGGCCCGATCGTCACGGTGCTGGTGGTCTCCGGCGCCGGCGCGACCGCGATGTGCGCCGACCTCGGCGCACGCACCATCCGCGATGAGCTCGACGCGCTGAAAGTGATGGGAATCAACCCCATCCAGGCACTGGTGGTTCCCCGGGTGCTCGCGGCCACGACGGTGGCGCTGGCCCTGTCCGCCACGGTGATCATCGTCGGGCTGGCGGGCGCCTTCCTGTTCTGCGTGCACATCCAGCACGTGTCCGCCGGTGCGTTCATCTCCGGCATGACACTGCTGACCGGCGCCGGTGACGTGGTGGTATCGCTGGCCAAGGCAACTCTTTTCGGGCTCGCCGCGGGGTTGATCGCCTGCTACAAGGGCACCTCGGTGGGAGGTGGGCCCGCCGGCGTCGGCAACGCGGTCAACGAGACCGTCGTGTTCACCTTCATGGTGCTGTTCGCCATCAACGTCATCGTCACCGCCGTCGGCATCCAGTTCACGGTCGCCTGAGATGACATCGAGTGCACCGAGCAGGCCGCTGGGCCGGGTACGCGGCATCGCCGGCGACCTCGCCTCCGGATGGGACCGCATCGGCGCCCAGGCGCGGTTCTACGCCGAGACAGTGGCCGCCATCCCCGACGCCGTGGTGCACTACCGCACCGAACTGCTGCGGCTGATCGCGCAGATGGGCCTCGGCAGCGGCGCGCTGGCCGTGGTGGGCGGCACGGTGGCGATCGTCGGGTTCCTGACGATGACCACCGGGGCACTGGTGGCCGTCCAGGGCTACAACCAGCTGGCCTCGGTCGGTTTCGAGGCGCTGACCGGATTCGCCTCGGCCTTCTTCAACGTGCGCCTGATCGTGCCCGGCACCACCTCGGTGGCGCTGTCGGCGACCATCGGCGCCGGAGCGACCGCCCAGCTGGGCGCGATGCGGATCAACGAGGAGATCGACGCGCTGGAGGTCATCGGCATCCGCAGCGTCACCTACCTGGCCGCGACCAGGGTGCTGGCGGGGGTGGTGGTGGTGATCCCGCTGTACTGCGTCGCGGTGATGATGGCCTTCTTCGCGGCCCGCTTCGGCACCACGATCATCTACGGGCAGGGCTCCGGGGTCTACGACCACTACTTCGGCACCTTCCTGAGCACCACCGACCTGGTCTGGTCGTTCATCCAGTGCGTGGCGATGACCGTCGTCATCATGCTGGTGCACACCTACTACGGCTTCCACGCCTCCGGCGGGCCGGCCGGCGTCGGTGAGGCGGTGGGGCGGGCGGTGCGCACCTCGATGGTGGTCGCCGCAGTGGAGATCGTGATGATCTCGCTGGCGGTCTACGGCCAGTCCGGCAACTTCAACCTGGCGGGTTGACATGCAACGACGCGCGGGCGAGTCCCGCATCTCCAACGGCTGGTGGGCCACCATGCTGCTGGCGGTGATCGCGCTGTTCCTGGGCAGCACCACCGCGGTCTACAACGGCGTGTTCCAGGAATCGATACCGGTGACGCTGACCTCGCAGCGCTCCGGTCTGGTCATGGAGACCGGCGCCAAGGTGAAGCTGCGCGGCGTCGAGGTCGGCCGGGTCAGCGGCATCAGCGGCGGTGACGGTGCGGCCAGTCTGCAGCTGGCGATCGACCCCGACCAGATCCAGTTCATCCCCGCCAACGTCGAGGCCCGGATCCAGTCGACCACCGCGTTCGGGTCGAAGTTCGTCGACCTGGTCTACCCGGCGGATCCGAGCCCGGCGCACCTGGCCGCGGGGGCGGTGCTGCACTCGATCAACGTCAGCACCGAGGTCAACACGATCTTCGCGAACCTGTCCGAACTACTGCAGATGGTCGACCCGGCCAAGCTGAACGCCGTTCTGACCGCGGTGGCCGACGGTGTGCGCGGCCAGGGCGAACGGATGGGCCAGGCCACCACCGACCTCAACGTGGTGCTGACCGCCCTCAACGAGCGCAGCGCGACGATCCGACGGGACTGGCAGGCCTTCAAGGGATTCAACGACACCTATGCCGCGGTGGCCACCGATCTGGTGACCATCCTCGACAGTGCGAGCACCACCAGCGCCACGGTCGTCGACCACGCCGAGGACCTGGACGCGCTGCTGCTCAACACGACCGGCCTGGCCCGGTCCGGGACCGATCTGCTGGGCGCAAGCAAGGACAACCTGGTCGCGCTGGTCGACACCCTGGAGCCGACGACCGCTCTGCTGCGCGAATACGAGCCGGTCTACACCTGCCTGCTGCAGGGGGCCACCTGGTTCCTGGACAACGGCGGGTACGACGTGTGGGGCGGCGCCAACGGACGGTCCATCCAGTTCGACGTCGGACTGCTGTTCGGCAACGACGCCTACCAGTACCCGCAGAACCTGCCGCGCATCGCGGCCAAGGGCGGGCCGGGCGGGCGCCCCGGTTGCGGATCGCTGCCCGACGCGACGAAGAACTTCCCCGTGCGCCAGTTGATCGCCGACACCGGATGGGGGCCCGGCCTGGACGTGCGGCCCAACCCCGGGATCGGCCACCCCTGCTGGGCGAACTACCTGCCGGTGACCCGGGCGGTCCCCGAGCAGCCCAGCATCAGGGCCTGCCTGCCCGGGCCCGCCCCCGGACCGAACCCGTGACCAGACCGCCGAGAGGAGCGACACCGTGAAGGACGACTTCAAGGGCGCCGCATGGCGTCTGCTGATCTTCCTGAGCATCTGCACGCTGGGCGCGTTCGCGCTGCTGACGATCTTCGCCCAGTTCCGGTTCGGTGTCGGAGCCCGCTACTACGCCGAGTTCAGCAACGTGTCCGGCCTCAAGGACGACGACATGGTGCGTATCGCCGGCGTCGAGGTCGGACAGGTCAAAGGTGTTTCGTTCAACGCCGATTCGACGCTGCGCGTCGAGTTCGCCACCGACGACTCGGTGGTGCTCACCGAGGGGACGCGCGCAGCGATCCGGTACGACAACGTGATCGGGGGCCGCTACCTGGCACTCGAGGAAGGCGTCGGCGGGCTGGCGACAATGCCGGTCGGCGGCACGATCCCGGTGGCACGGACCGAACCCGCACTCGATCTCGACTCCGTGGTCGGCGGGTTCAAACCGCTGTTCCGGGCGCTGGATCCAGAACAGGTCAATGCGCTGTCCGGTCAGCTGATCGCGGCGCTGCAGGGCCAGGGAGCCACCATCGGATCATTCCTCTACCAGGCCGCGGCGGTCACGAACACCCTCGCCGACCGGGATGTGCTGATCGGACAGGTGATCACCAACCTCAACGCGGTACTCGGGTCGCTGGGCAGCCAGACCGACCGACTCGACGTGGCGGTCACATCGCTGTCGGAACTGGTGGCCGGGCTGGCTGAACGCCGCACCGACCTGTCGACGTCGCTGGCCTACACCGATGCGGCGGCGGCCTCGGTGGCCGACCTGCTGGCCGCCTCACGCGAGCCGTTCAGCAAGGTGGTCTCCGAGACCGACCGCGTCGCCGGAATCGCGGTGGCCGACAGCGACTATCTGGACAACCTGCTCAACACCCTGCCAGACAAGTACCGGGCACTGGGCCGGCAGGGCATGTATGGGGACTTCTTCAGTTTCTATCTCTGCGACATCGTCCTCAAGCTCAACGGCAAAGGCGGCCAACCGGTCTACGTCAAGATCGCCGGCCAGGACACCGGGCGGTGCGCACCCAAATGAGATCGTTCACCGAACGCAACCCCGTGATCATCGGAACCGTGGGTGTGCTCACCGTCGCCGCGGTCGTGACCGGCGCGCTGCAGTACCGAAACCTCCCGCTGGTCAACCAGGTCAACGACTACTCCGCCTACTTCGCCGACGCGGGCGGCCTGTTCACCGGCGCCACGGTGGAGGTATCGGGATACCCCGCGGGCCGGGTCTCGTCGATCGAGCTCGACGGGACGGCGGTGCTGGTGAAGTTCAGTATCGATGACAACATTGCGGTGGGTGACGCCACCGAGGCCGCGATCAAGACCAAGAGTCTGCTGGGCACCAAGATGCTGGCCGTCGTGCCCCTCGGCACCGGAGAGCTCTCCGAGCCGATCCCGCAGAGCCGAACCGCCTCGCCCTATCAATTGCCAGACGCACTGGGCGATCTGGCCGACACCATCAGCGGACTGGACACCCCGACACTGTCCGACGCGCTGGCCACGCTGTCGGAGACGTTCGCCGACACCCCGGTTCAACTGCGTGAGGCGGTGCAGGGGGTGTCACGATTCGCCCAGAGCCTCAACGAGCGCGACGCGCAACTGCGCACGCTGCTCGACAACGCCGCGGCGGCCACAACCGTCCTGGCCCGCCGCAGCGACCAGATCGCCCGGCTGATCACCGACACCAACGCGCTGCTGGTGCAACTGCGCACCCAGAGCGAAGCGGTCAACCAGATCTGGCTCAGCATCTCCGCCGCGGCGCAGCAGCTCAAGGGTTTCATCGCCGACAACCGCGCCCAGTTGCGGCCCGCGCTGGACAAACTCAACGGGGTTCTGGCCATCGTGGAGAACCGCAGGGGGCGCCTGCAGGAAGCCGTCACGTTGCTCAACAAGTACGCGATGTCGCTGGGGGAGTCGTTGTCCTCGGGGCCGTTCTTCAAGGCCTATGTGGCCAACCTGCTGCCCGGGCAGTTCGTGCAGCCGTTCGTCGACGCCGCGTTCTCCGACCTGGGCCTGGACCCCACGGTGCTGGCCCCCTCGGAGCTGACCGACCCGCAGACCGGCCAGCCCGGCACCCCGGCGCTGCCGGTGCCCTATCCGCGGACCGGTCAGGGCGGTCCGCCCCGGCTCACCGTGCCCGACGCCATCACCGGTAACCGCCCCGAGCCGGCGGCCGGGCCATGAGCCGGATGCGCGCGGTGCTGGCCGTGGTGCTCGCCCTGACCCTGTCGGCCGGGGTGTTCACCGCGCTGCGGATCGGCGACAACGCCGACAAGGTCTGGGTGACTGCGTACTTCGAGAACAGCAACGGGCTCTTCGAGGGCGACGACGTCCGGATTCTCGGTGTCCCGGTGGGCCGGGTGCACAGCATCGAGCCGCAGCCCGACCGCGCCCGCGTGACGTTCTGGGTGTCGGGCCGCCACCCGGTCCCCGCCGACGCCAAAGCGGTGATCCTGTCGCCCCAGCTGGTCACGGGCCGGGCCATCCAGTTGACCCCGGTCTACAGCGGTGGGCCGGTGATGGCCAGCGGCGCGGTCGTCGACCGGGACCGCACCGCCGTGCCGGTGGAGTGGGACGACGTGCGCGTGCAGCTGCAGCGGTTGACGACCCTGCTGGCGCCGACCGAACCGGGTGGCGTCAGCACCCTCGGCGCGGCCATCGGCACCGCCGCGGAGAACCTGCGCGGCCAGGGCGGCAGCATCCGCGAGACCGTGGTGAAGCTGTCCCAGGTGCTGGCCACCCTCGATGCCCACAGCGACGACATCTTCACCACGTTCACCAACCTCTCGACGCTGGTCTCGGCGCTGCGCGACAGCGCCGACCTGCTCGAGCAGCTCAATGCCAACATGGCCGCGGTCTCCGGCCTGGTCGCCGACGATCCGGACAAGGTCGCCCGCACTGTCGACGACCTGGCCGCTGTGATCGGCGACGTCGGCAGCTTCGCCGACGAGCATCGCGACGCGATCGGGACCGCGTCGGACTCGCTGGCCGCGATCAGCGACACGCTGGTCGCCAGCCTCGACGACATCGAGCAGACCCTGCACATCGCACCCGGCACCTTGGCGAACTTCGCGAACATCTACGAACCGGCCAACGGGGCTCTGACCGGAGCGCTGGCGGTGAACAACTTCGCCAACCCGATCAGCTTCATCTGCGGAGCGATCCAGGCGGCGTCGCGGCGCGACGCCGAGCACTCGGCCAAGCTGTGCGCCCAGTACCTGGCCCCGATCGTGAAGAACCGGCAGTACAACTTCCCGCCGATCGGGGCGAACCTGCTGGTCGGCGCCCAGGCCAGACCCAACGAGATCACCTACAGCGAGGACTGGATGCGTCCCGACTACGTGCCACCGGCCGCGGCCACCGATCCGGGCGCCGGGCTGACCGGAATGATGGTGCCGGCCCACGGAGCCGGGCAGTGAACCGGGCGCACCGGCCGGGTCCCGTCTCCGCCGCGTCCCGGGTCGCGGCCGCCGTCATCGCCGCGGTGGTCGGACTCGCCGCCACCGGCTGCGCCGAATGGCGGGGACTGAACTCGCTGCCGATGCCCGGCACCGAGGGCGACGGCCCGGGATCCTTCGTCATCGCCGCCCAGCTCCCCGACGTCAACAACATCCAACCTAACTCGCGGGTCCGGGTCGGCGACGTCGACGTCGGAACCGTCACCGCCATCGAGCGGCAAGGTTGGCACGCGCTGGTCACGATGAAACTCAACGGTGACGTGGACCTACCGGAGAACTCCACCGTCACAGTCGGTTTGACCAGTCTGCTGGGCTCCCTGCACATCGAGCTGGCGCCGCCGGCCGACGCCCCGCCGCGCGGGCGGCTGCACGACGGGTCGCTGATACCGCTGCAGCGCGGGGGCGCGTTCCCGAGCACCGAGCAGACCCTGGCCGCACTGTCGGTGGTGCTCAACGGCGGCGGGCTGGGCCAGGTCCAGGACATCACCGAGGCCTTCGCGACGGCGTTCGCGGGACGTGAGGAAGACCTGCGCAGCACTCTGGTCGAGCTGGACATCTTCACCCGCGATCTCAACGACCAGACCGGTGACATCATCGCGGCCACCGAGAGCCTCGACGATCTCGTCGGGCAGTTCGCGGCGCAGACACCGGTGCTCGATCGCGCCGTGCAGACCATCCCCGACGCACTGGCCGTCCTGAACACCGAACGGGACAGCCTGATCGAAACCGCCGACAGGTTCGGCCAGTTCAGCGCGCTGACCGTCGATTCGGTCACCAAGACCAAGGAGAATCTGACCGCCGAGCTGCGCGACATCGGCCCGGTGCTCGAGGCGCTGGCCGACGCCGGCCCGAGCATGACCCGGGCGCTGTCACTGCTGCTGACCTTCCCGTTCCCGAACGAGACCGTCGAGAAATGGCAGCGCGGCGACTACGCCAACCTGACCGCCATCGCCGACCTCACCCTGAGCCGTATCGACGCGGGCATGTTCACCGGGACGCGGTGGGAGGGCGATCTGACCGCACTGGAACTGCAGTGGGGCCGCACCATCGGCCAGTTCCCCAGCCCCTACACCCGGGCCAACCCGCTGACCGTGCCGTACCGCTGGGATCAGGGGCCGTAGATGAGGTTGGACAGGCGGATGCAGATCCAGCTCGCGGTGTTCGCGCTCATCGCCCTGGTGGCGATGGCGATGATGACGGTGAACTTCATGAAGCTGCCGGCCAAGCTGTTCGGGGTGGGCCGCTACACCGTGACCGTGGAGCTGGCCCAGACCGGCGGGCTGTACAGCGGAGGCAACGTCACCTACCGCGGCACCGAGGTCGGCCGGGTCGAGTCGGTCGGGCTGACCCCGACGGGCGTGGCGGCGGTGCTGTCGCTGAACTCCGGTATCGAGGTGCCCTCGGAGCTGCGTGCCGAGGTGCACAGCCAGTCCGCGATCGGCGAGCAGTACGTGGCGCTGCTGCCGCGCGACGGCGACTCCCGTCCGCTGCGCGACGGCGACGTCATCCCGCGTGCCGACACCTCGACCCCCCCGGACGTGAACACGCTGCTCGCCGATGCCAACGCCGGCCTGCGGGCGATACCCGGCGACGACCTGAGGACGGTGATCGACGAGTCCTACACCGCCGTCGGCGGTCTGGGTCCCGAGTTGTCCCGGATCGTCAGGGGGTCGACCGACCTCGCGATCGAGGCGCGGGAGAACCTGGACCCGCTGATCACACTGATCGAGCAGGCCCAGCCGGTGCTCGACTCCCAGACCCGCACCTCGGAGGCCATCCAGGCCTGGGCGGCGCAGGTGGCCACCGTGACCACCCAACTGCAGAGCCGCGACGACAGCGTCGCCACCGTGCTGCAGACCGGGCCGGGCGCGACCGACGCGGCCCGCGGACTGGTCGACCGGGTGGCTCCGACGCTGCCGGCGGTGCTGGCGAACCTGGTCGGGGTCGGCGAGGTCGCCGAGAGGTACAACGACAACATCGAGCAGCTGCTGGTGCTGTTCCCGCAGGTGGTGGCGGCCGAGCAGGCCGGCCTGGTGGCCAACCTGAACACCAAGCAGGACTACGTCGGCCAGTACCTGAGCTTCAACCTGAACATCAACCTGCCCCCGCCCTGCTCGACCGGCTTCCTGCCGGCCCAGCAGCAGCGCTCGGCCGTCTTCGAGGATGCGCCCGAGCGGCCCGACGGCGATCTGTACTGCCGCGTCCCGCAGGACTCCCCGCTGAACGTCCGCGGCGCCCGCAACACTCCGTGTGCGACCGTTCCCGGCAAGCGCGCGCCGACGGTCGCCCAGTGTGAGAGCGACGAGTTCTACGTGCCGCTCAACGACGGTTTCAACTGGAAGGGCGATCCCAACGCAACGTTGTCCGGGCAGCCGGTGCCGCATGTGCCGCCGCCCGGGCAGTCGTGGGAGACGCTGGTGCTGCCGCCCGGATCCTGACGACGAAGATCCCCCCGGATCCTGCACAACGAAGATCCCCCAGGATCCTGAGGGGGAGGATCCTGGGGGATTCTTTCTTCGGGGGAGAGGATGGATCGTGTTTCGGCTCAGTCCGTTTCGAGGCTCAGTGCGCCCGACGGGCACATCCTGACCGCGTTGCGGGCCAGCTTCTCGTCCTGCGGGCTCAGCTGTTCGGACACCAGCGTCACGAGGCCGTCCGGGTCCTGGTCGAACACGGTGTCGGCGGTCATCACGCACACGCCGGCGGCCATGCAGATGTCGCGATCCAGGACGACCTTCACCGGGTGAACGCTTCCAGCGTCAGCGCCGAGTTCATGAAGTCCCGGAAGTACAGCCACCGGCCCTCGCGCAGCGTGATGATGTGGGCGAACTCCGACTCCCACTCGTAGCCGCTGGCCAGGTGCCGGAACCGTTGCCGGCCCCAGCTGGCCAGTTCGTCGCCCTCGGCGATGAACTTCCAGGCCTCCATCTCGGTGATGGCGATCGACTCGCCCACCTTGGTGAAGAAGGCGACCGCCTCGTCGATGCCCCGGTAATCACCCGCGTACGGGATCGCCGGAACGCCGTAGTAGGTGATGCGCACCTCGGGATCCATCAGATCCAGGGCGGTCTGCAGGTCGCCGGCGGGCACCGCGGCGTAGATGGCCTTGGTGGCCTCGATGTTGCGCGATTCGCGCGTGGCGGTGGTCATGACAGGCGCAGCGGCAGTCGGACGTAGGCGTGGGTCAGCAGGCTCGCGGTCTGCTTGGTGCCCGGATCGTCGGTCAGCTCGATCGTGGAGTAGCGGTCGAGCACCGCATTGATCATCGTGACCACCTCGAGCCGGGCCAGCGACGCGCCCAGGCAGAAGTGCAGTCCGTGGCCCATCGAGAGCTGCTGGCGGATGTTGGGCCGGTCGATGTCGAGAACCTCGGGGTTGGGGAACACCGACGGGTCGCGGTTGGCGGCACCGAAGAACAGCGCGACCCACTCGCCCTTGCGGATCAGCTTGCCGCCGATCTCGACGTCGCGGGTGGCGGTGCGGAACAGCCGCTGCGGTGGGCCGTCGACACGCATGCACTCCTCGACGAAGATGTTCACCAGGGAGCGGTCGGCTCGCAGCCGGGCGGTGACCTCGGGTTCGCGGGCCAGCGCGTGCAGCAGGTTGCCGATCAGGAACGTGGTGGTCTCACTACCGGCCACCACCAGCGTCATGCAGAACCGGACGATTTCCTCGGGGGTGAGCCGCTGACCGTCGACCTCGGCGCGAAGCAGCGCCGAGATGAGGTCCTTGGCGTCCTCGACGTCGTCGGAGGGCGGCTCCTCGGCCAGCCGGGCGGTGTGCTCGGCCAGCCGGGAGGTGAATGCCTCGACCATCTCGATATTGCTGGCCATCCGCTCTTCGGGGGTCAGCGACGAGGACAGCATGAACGCGTTGGCCCACTTCCGGAACCGGACGTGGTCGCCGTCGGGCAGTCCGAGCAGCCGCACCATCGCCCGCGTCGGGATCTCCGCGGCGAAGTCCATCACGTCGACCTCGCCGGTGCCCAGGGTGTCGAGCAGCATCGACAGCTGACCTTCCAGCCAGCCCTCGAGCGTCTTCACCCGGCGTGGCGAGAACGCCTGGCTTACCAGCTTGCGTTCGACGTCGTGCTTGGGCGGGTCGGTGTTGACCAGCATCAGGCTCGGGGCCGAGGAGGCCTCCTGCAGCGGGTCGCGGGACGAGAACGTGGCGGTGTCCCTGGTGGCCGCGAACACCTGTTCGTAGCTGAACAGAGCCCATGCGGTGACGGGCTCGTCGGCACCGGGAACGGTTCCCGGAGGCCAGTCGCGGTAGCCCGGTACCGGGGACATGTCCCGGAGCTGGTCGTAGAGCGGGTACGGGTTCGACACCCCTTCGGGTGTGGTGAGTAAGTCGAGGGCTGGGACAGCTGTGGAAGTCATGCAACCAGCGTCGAACAGTCGGTGCGGCAAATCGATCCCCCGTAGGGGAGCAGTCATGCTCCCGTATGAGGTGAATTGGTCTCAGATCGGGCAATCCGCCCGCAAACCGGCGGGCCTCGGAGGACAGTCTTGGGTGTGACGGTTGCTCCCGGAATCTCCGATACCCCCCCGGTCACCGCTCTGGTCGACGGTCATCATCCCGGCTGGGCGTCACGTCCGGCCAAGGAGTCGGCGGCCGCCCGACGCTACCGGGAGTTGATCGCCGATGGCGACGTCGACCCGTCCGACGAGCCGATGGCGGTCGTGACCGAGGCCGTCGAGGCGAAGGTGACGCTGCTGCGCTCTCTGCTCGAGCGGCTCGGCGACGAGGAGTCGCTGACCGCGCTGGACGCGGTGCTCGATCTGACCGCGCTGGAGCGCGAACTGACCGAGGACGGGGCGCGCCGGCGCACCCTTGCGCTCCTGGGAGTGCAGGAGGGGCTGAGCAAACTGCGCTACGTCGATGACGTCGCCACCATCGTCGACCGGGCGCCGCGCGAGATGGTGGAGTCCTGCGGGTTCGACCGGGCCGTGCTGTTCCGGGTGCACGACGGCACGATGGTGATGGAGTCGGCCTACTTCGGTGAGGACTGCGACGGTGCCGAGAAGATGGTGGCGTTCGCCCAGTCGGTGGCGCCGCCGCTGGATCACATGCTGCTGGAGACCCAGATGATCCGCCGGCATGCGCCGGCGCTGGTCTCCGATGCCCGCAACGACCCGCGGGTCAACAAGCCGATCATCGACTTCTCGCTGACCCACTCCTACGTCGCGGCACCGATCATGCCGACCGGAAAGGTGATCGGGTTCCTGCACGCCGACCGGCTCTACTCGGGCCGCACGGTCGACGAGATCGACCGGGACACGGTGTGGGCGTTCGCCGAGGGGTTCGGATACGCCTACGAGCGCACCGTGCTGCTGGAGCGGATGCGCCGCCAGCACGCCGAGGTGCGGCAGGCGCTGGCCTCGGCCGACGAGGCGGTGCGGGCGCTGCAGGACGCCGACCTGGATCTGCGCAAGATCGAGCCGGTCGAGCGCAGCCCCGCCGCGCAGTCGCTGGCCGACATCTCCACCCGGGTGCTGTCGATGCTGACCCGTCGCGAGGTCGAGGTGCTGCGGCTGATGGCCGCGGGGCGGACGAACCAGCAGATCGCCGACGAGTTGGTGATCTCGGCAGGCACGGTGAAGTCACACGTCAAGCGGGTGCTGCGGAAACTGCACGCCACCAACCGCGCCGAGGCGGCCTCGGCCTACGTGCGACTGGCGCTCGGCCAGGACGACTAGGTCCGGCCGGCGGGATCCGGCGACGACGGGGGCGCAGGGCTCTGCGCGGCCCTGGTCGGTGGCC
The DNA here is from genome assembly GCF_056160785.1 of Mycobacterium sp. ABE4_509. NCBI lineage: Bacteria > Bacillati > Actinomycetota > Actinomycetes > Mycobacteriales > Mycobacteriaceae > Mycobacterium > Mycobacterium sp. ABE4_509. Next base: position 50,528 of record NZ_JBSWXU010000005.1, read on the forward strand.
TGTTCAGTGTTCGTCGTAGTGACCGTCGTGGGCGGCGTGGCGGCAGCCGTCGTGGATGTAGTCGACGTGGTCGCCGTGCGGGACCGCGACGTGGCCGCAGCCGGGGCCGTGGGTGTGGTCGTGGGCCTCGTGCACGGCGTGCTCCTCGGCTGCTGGCTCGCACTCGTCGTAGTGGCCGTCGTGTTCGCGGTGCAGGTGGCCGTCGTGGACGTAGTCGACGTGGTCACCGTGCGGGACGGCTACGTGTCCACACCCGTCGCCGTGCCGGTGATCGTGGCCGGCGTGTTCAACATGGGTTGCGCTGCTTGCCATCTCGAGTCCTCCTTGACGTTTCGCTGGCATGTGCTCATCGCTGTGGCCCGCCGGCCACATGCGGTGTCATATTAGCATATATGCATATGTTGTCCAGGGTCCGCCACCCCGGAGGGACCCGGGGTCAGTGGACTTCCTAGCGCGGGCTCATCCCCGCGGCGCGGTACGCCTCGTCGATCAGGGCCATGTTGGCCACCGCATCGGCGGTGTCCAGCGGCAACTCGGCACCGCCGCGCAGGTGCGCGGCGAACGCCTCCAGCTGATAGGTGTAGGACATCCGCCGGCCCAGGTGTTCGACGGTGGTGGCCCCGCCGGTGCTGACCGTCACCCGGTCGTCCTCGTGCGGCTTGATGAAGTCGTGCACCAACGCCTCTCCGTGGGTGCCGACAATCCGCCAGGTGAACGAGTACTCGTCGTCGACCATCGAGTGGGTGCACCGGCCGGTCGCTCCGGAGGCGAATCGCAGTTCGACATCGGAACTCTCGTCGACACCGGGGTGGCGCTGCACGGCCGTGGCGCCGGTGACCGACGGATCGCCGAACCGGCGCATGATGTGCAGGCTGTAGCAGCCGAGGTCCATCAGGGACCCGCCGGCCAGTTCCAGCGACCAGCGCGGATCGCCGGAGTCCGGGGTGGGCATGCCCATCCGGACCTCGACGTGGGTCACTTCGCCGAGGGTGCCGTCAGCCGCGAGTTCCAGCGCGCGCCGGTTGACCGGATGGAACAGGTAGTGGAAGCCCTCCATCACCGGGACCCCCGCAGCGGTGGCGGCGTCGGCCACCCGCTGCGCCTCGGCGCGGTCGCGAGCGAACGGCTTCTCGGTCAGCACCGGCTTGCCGGCGGCGACCGCGGCCAGGTTCCACGGTGCGTGCAGCGAGTTCGCCAGCGGGTTGTAGACCACGTCGACCTCGGGGTCGGTCACCACGTCCTGGTAGGACCCCAGCACCCGCTCGACGCCGTACTTGTCGGCGAAAGCCCTGGCGCGGTGCGGATCCCGCGCGGCGACCGCCACCAGGCGGTGTCCCAACTCGCGCGCGGGTTCGACGATGGCGCTCTCGGCGATCCGGGAGGCGCCCAGCACCCCGATCCGCAGACTCATGCCGAGACGCCTGCGGCCTGGCGCAGGAATGCGACGCTGGTCAGCACGTCGGCCAGCGGTCCGTCGGCCTCCGGGTCGCCCTTCGGTTCAGCGTCGAGGATGTTGTCCTGCTCCATGACATACCAGCCGTCGAATCCGCTGTCCTCGAGCGCCCGGATGATGCCGGCGATGTCGACGTCGCCGGCGCCCAGCGCCACGTACATGCCTGCCGCGACAGCCTGGGTGTAGGTGATCTCACCGGACTGCACCTTGGCGGCCAGGCCGGCGTCGACGTCCTTGAGGTGGGCGTGCTTGATGCGATGCGGGACCTCGCGCGCCAGCTGCAGCGGATCGGTACCGCCGATCAGCAGGTGGCCGGTGTCCAGGCACAGCGGGATGTCCGAACCGGCCAGTACCCGGTCGACCTCGGCGCGGTTCTCCACCATGGTGCCGACGTGCGGGTGCAGCACCGCAACGATTCCTCGGGCGGCTGCGATCCCGGCGAGCCGATCCAGATTGGCGAGCAGGGTTTCCCATTGCTTCTCGGTCAGCTCGGGGCGCGCATCGTAGCCATCGGCTCCGGTCGCGGCGGCCAGCACCACCACGCCGGCTCCGGCAGCGACCAGGGATTCCAGCGGTCCGGCCAGCTCGTCGGCCGGGTCGCGGTCGTCGTCGAAGAGCACGACCGGCACGAAGCCGCCCACGCAACTCAGGCCGTAACCGTCCAGCAGCGACACCAGTGCCGTGGTGTCGGTCGGCAGGAAGCCTTCGGGGCCCAGTTCGGTTGCGCTGAGACCGGCCTGCCGCATCTCGGTCAGCACCCGTTCCGGTGCCATCTGGTATCCCCAGCCGGGGACCTCGCACACACCCCATGAGATCGGTGCTCCTGCGATCTTCACTGGCTCATCTCCTTTCTGACGGACTCCACGCTCACCGGGACGCCCCGGCGCAGCGATTCGGTGGCCGCTTCGGCGATCCAGGCGACCTCGACCGCGTCGGCCACGGTCGCACCCCGAACCGGCCCGCCGGCAACGACTTTGACGAACTCGCCCAGCTCGGTGCGGAACGCCTCGGTGAAGCGGTCCATGAAGAAGTGGTGGGGTACCCCGGACGGGAACCCGGCCGGGCCGGCATTGGCCGGGTCGGCGTTGCGCACCGGCACCCCCTGATCCCAGCCCGCGACGACGGTGTCGTCGAATCCGTGTACCTCCAGCCGGCAGTCGTAGCCGCGGGCGTTGTACCGCGCTGCTGAGACCACGCCCAGCGCCCCGCCGTCGAAACGGGCCACCACCGCGGCGGTGTCGACGTCGCCGTACTCGGCGAACAGCGGGTCGCCCTGCACGCTTCCGGTGGCGTACACCTCGACGACCTCCTGGCCGGTGACCCAGCGGATCACGTCGAAGTCGTGCACTGCGCAGTCCCGGAAGATGCCGCCGGAGCCCTTGATGTAGTCCATCGGCGGGGGAGCGGGGTCCATCGTGGTGCTGCGCACCGTGTGCAGTGCGCCCAGCGAGCCGGCGTCGACGGCCTGCTTGACCGCGGCGAACGCGGCGTCGAAGCGGCGCTGGTAGCCGACCTGCACCGGTACGCCCGAACGCGCGATGACATCGGCGACGCGGGCGCTCTCGGCGGCCGTCGAGGCGATCGGCTTCTCGCAGAACGTGGGCAGGCCCTTGGCGACCGCGGCCAGCGTCAGCTCCGCATGGGCCGGGGTGGCGGCCGCGACGACCACGCCGTCGACCCCCGAGGACAGCAGCGCCTCGACCGAGTCCGCCGGGGTGGCACCGTGTTTCGCGGCGACCTCCTTGACGACGTCGGGCCGTTCGTCGGTGATCACCAGCCCGCTGACCTGCGGCAGGTTGGTCAGCGTCTCGGCGTGGAATGCGCCGATCCGGCCGAGTCCGATCAGACCGAGAGTGGTCATGGCTTTCTCCGTTCGTTCTGGTCGCGCAGTGCGACGTCGAGGGCTCCTTCGGGCAGGTCGCGAGCCAGCGCATCGAGCACCGTGTCGACCTGACTCGGTGGGGCGAGGCTGCCTATCGGCTGGTCGCTGTCCAGGTTGGTCGGGAAGGCATAGCCCTCGGCGACGGCGACTACCGCGTTCTCCAGCTCACCGGCCGGCCGGCCGGCGGCCCGCATGGCGCGCAGCGCCGGGTAGACCGCGCGCACCATCGCGGTGCGGTCCAGGGCCTCCATCGCCCGGCCGAACGGCGAGCTGATCTGCATCAGGTTGGCGATGCGCCGGACGCCGGCCGAGACGTTGGAGCCGGCGCCGTGGTAGAGCGCCGGGTTGAAGAACACCGCGTCGCCCTTGCGCAGCGGCAGCTGCACGTGATGGTCGGCGAAGTACTCGACGAACTCGGGGCGGTTGAAGGCGATGTAGCCGCCGGCGAAGCGCTGCGAGTACGGCAGCAGCATCGTCGGGCCGCTCTCGACGGGCATGTCGCAGTGCGCCACCGCGCCCTGCAGCGTCAGCACCGGTGAGGTGCGGTGCACATGGGCCGGATAGTCGGCGAGGTGCTCGTCGGCGACGAAGCCCAGGTGGTAGTCGCGGTGCGGGACCTGCGCGGTGCCACCCGGATTGACGACGTTGACCTGCGAGGTGACCTGGTAGCGCGGGCCGAGCCAGGCCTGGCACACCACGGCCAGCGCATCGTTGGCGTAGTAGTCGGCGAACACCTGCGGGTCGTGCAGCGCCAGCTTCTGCGCGGCGTTCCAGATCCGGTCGTTGGCGCCAGGTTTGCCGAAGTGGTCGCCGGCGGCCAGCCCACCGGCGCGCTGCGCGTCGATGAGGCCGAAGAACGCCGTATTGGCCCGGTCGACGACGGCGGGCTCGAATGCCTCGGTGAACACGACCACGCCGGGTCCGTCGGCCAGCGCGCCGATGAGCTCGGACTGCAGCGCGCGCCGTTCGGCCCGGGTGCGCGCCTGGGCCATCGACGGCGCCGAGTACACCAGGACGTTGCCGCGGACATCCGCGGCGTGCGGGTAGTCGGCCAGCTCGGTGTCGCGTTCGATCTGGGCGCGGAAGTCGTCGAGGTTCAGATCACCCTCGTCGAGCCAGGCCCCGGCTTCGGTGGGGGCGTGCAGGGGTGTTGGCATAGCCGATAGTCTTGCTGTGATCCGGATCCCAATCAACGGCAGAAAACCATCAAAAACACCTCAAGAGCGGAGGCTTGGCGTGGCGCACCGGTACAAGGTCCGGGAGATCGCCCAGCAGGCGGGGCTGAGCGAAGCGACCGTCGACCGGGTGCTGCACAGCCGGCCCGGTGTTCGGGAGAACACCGTCGCCGAGGTCAACCAGGCGATCGCCGATCTGGACAAGCAGCGTGCGCAGCTGCGGCTCAACGGGCGCCGCTTCCTGATCGACGTGGTCATGCAGACGCCGCGGCGGTTCTCCGATGCGTTCCGCGCCGCGATCGAGGCCGAGCTGCCCGCGTTCGCCCCGGCGATGCTGCGTGCCCGCTTCCATCTCTGGGAGTCGGGCTCCACCGCGCAGATGGTCGAGGCGCTGGACCGGCTGCGCGGCAGCCACGGGGTGGTGCTCAAGGCCCAGGACGAGCCCGAGGTGGCCGAGGCCGTCGATCGGCTGGTCGAGTCGGGGGTGCCGGTGGTCACCTACACCACCGACGTCCCCGCCAGCGCGCGCTGCGCCTATGTGGGCATCGACAACCACGGCGCCGGGGTGACCGCGGCCTACCTGGTGCAACAGTGGCTCGCCGATTCCCCCTCCGATGTGCTGATCACCCTGAGCCGGACGGTGTTCCGCGGCGAGGGAGAGCGCGAGGTGGGGTTCCGTGCCGGGCTGCGCACCTCGGCGCGCACCATCGTGGAGGTCAGTGACAGCGACGGTATCGACGCCACCAACGAGGCGCTCGTTCTCGAGGCGCTCCAGGCCAACCCCGGCGTCGCGGCCGTGTACTCGGTCGGTGGCGGCAACGCCGCGACGGTCGCGGCGTTCGAGCGACTGGGCCGAGAGTGCAGAGTGTTCGTCGCCCACGACCTCGACGCCGACAATCGGCGGCTGCTGCGCGACGGCCGCATCTCGGCGGTGCTGCACAACGATCTGCGCGCGGACGCCCGGCTGGCGCTGCGGTTGCTGCTGGCCGAGCGCGGCGCGCTGCCCGCCGAGCCGGTGCGCCCGGTCCCGATCCAGGTCATCACGCCGTACAACATCCCGATCCAGGCTTGATCGGGCGCCGGCCGCGGGCTACCGGGCGGTAACCAAAAATAAGGAACGACTCGCTCCGGACATCTGCCAGAAACGTGACGAACAACACACTATTGTCTCATTGTGCCGTATCTCGGGGCGCTGAGCAGTGTGTTCGATTCCGCGACACCTCCGCGTCACCCCCGCGCCTGTTATAGGGGTGCCTAAGAAAGATGCAATAATCGGTACTGACAGTGACACCAAACTTTGGGGCACGTCCACCGACGGTGCGTCGCATCCGCAGTGACCCAGTGGATGACTCACTGGATCACTCAGTGAGCAGCTCGGTGGACGGTCGCCGACACCGGCCCGTCGGGCCGGGAAAAGCACGGAAGGTAGGCGAGTGGGAGAGAACGGCAGTACGGCCGGCAATGGCGCCGCCGGCGCGGCCCGGGCGCCTCGGCAGAAGCTCGAGAAGGTCGTCATCCGATTCGCCGGCGACTCCGGTGACGGCATGCAGCTCACCGGCGACCGGTTCACCACCGAGGCGGCGCTGTTCGGCAACGACCTGGCGACGCAACCGAACTACCCCGCGGAGATCCGCGCCCCGCAGGGCACCCTGCCCGGCGTCTCGTCGTTCCAGATCCAGATCGCCGACTACGACATCCTGACCGCCGGCGACCGGCCCGACGTCCTGGTCGCGATGAACCCGGCCGCGCTCAAGGCCAACGTCTCCGACCTGCCCCGCGGCGGGCTGATCATCGCGAACTCCGATGAGTTCACCAAGCGCAATCTCGCCAAGGTCGGCTACGAGGCCAACCCGCTGGAAACCGAGGAACTCTCCGACTACGTCGTCCAGTCCGTCGCGATGACCACGCTGACGCTGGGCGCCGTCGAGTCCATCGGCGCGACGAAGAAGGACGGCCAGCGCGCCAAGAACATGTTCGCTCTCGGGCTGCTGTCGTGGATGTACGGCCGCGAACTCGAGCACAGCGAGACCTTCATCCGCGACAAGTTCGCCCGCAAGCCCGAGATCGCCGAGGCCAACGTGCTGGCGCTCAAGGCGGGCTGGAACTACGGCGAGACGACCGAGGCGTTCGGCACCACCTACGAGGTGGCCCCGGCCAAGCTGCAGACCGGTGAGTACCGGCAGATCTCGGGCAACTCCGCGCTGGCCTACGGGCTGGTCAGCGCCGGCCACCTCGGCGAGGTGCAGGTGATCCTGGGCACCTACCCGATCACCCCGGCCTCGGACATCCTGCACGAGCTGTCCAAGCACAAGAACTTCAACGTGATGACGTTCCAGGCCGAGGACGAGATCGCCGGCATCGGTGCGGCCATCGGCGCCTCCTACGGCGGCGCGCTCGGCGTCACCAGCACCTCCGGGCCGGGTGTGTCGCTGAAGTCGGAGGCCATCGGGCTGGCGGTGATGACCGAGTTGCCGCTGATCGTCATCGACGTCCAGCGTGGCGGGCCGTCCACCGGCCTGCCCACCAAGACCGAACAGGCCGACCTGTTGCAGGCGATGTTCGGCCGCAACGGTGAGTCCCCGGTCGCCGTGGTGGCGCCGCGCTCCCCGTCGGACTGCTTCGAGATCGCCGTCGAGGCAGCCCGGATCGCGCTGACCTACCACACGCCGGTGATGATCCTGTCCGACGGCGCGATCGCCAACGGCTCGGAACCGTGGCGGATCCCCGACGTGAGCAGCTACGCGCCCATCGAGCGGAGCTTCGCCAAGGAGGGGGAGCCCTTCCAGCCCTACGCGCGTGACCCGGAGACGCTGGCCCGCCAGTTCGCCATCCCGGGCACACCGGGCCTCGAGCACCGCATCGGTGGCCTCGAGTCCGCCAACGGCTCGGGCAACATCTCCTACGAGCCCAAGAACCACGACCTGATGGTGCGGCTGCGGCACGCCAAGATCGCCGGCATCGAGGTCGCCGACCTCGAGGTCGACGACCCCACCGGTGACGCCGAGCTGCTGCTGCTGGGCTGGGGCAGCAGCTACGGCCCGATCGGGGAGGCCTGCCGGCGCGCCCGGCGCAAGGGCATCAAGGTCGCGCACGCCCAGCTGCGCAACCTCAACCCGTTCCCGGCCAACCTGGGGGAGGTGCTCGGACGCTACTCGCAGGTGGTGGTTCCCGAGATGAACCTCGGCCAGCTCGCGCTGTTGCTGCGCGGGAAGTACCTCATCGACATCCAGTCGGTCACCAAGGTCGAAGGCATGGCGTTCCTGGCCGACGAGGTGGAGGGCATCATCGACTCCGCCCTGGATGGGACGCTGGGCGAGAAGGAACTCGAGAAGACCAAGTTCGCGCGGTTGGCGGCGGCTACCGTTGACAGCGCAGTGGGAGCAAACGCATGACGACAGCGAGAAGCGAAGCGGATCGCGCATCAGCACAGCTGATCGGCAGCGACCTGGGGTTGACCCCGGGCGGGCTGACCAAGACCGGCCTGGTCCCGACGACCGACCAGCCGCAGAAGGGCAAGGACTTCACCAGCGACCAGGAGGTCCGCTGGTGCCCGGGTTGCGGTGACTACGTCATTCTCAACACCATCCGCAACTTCCTGCCCGAGCTGGGGCTGCGCCGCGAGAACATCGCGTTCGTCAGTGGTATCGGCTGCTCCAGCCGGTTCCCGTACTACCTGCAGACCTACGGGTTCCACTCGATCCACGGCCGGGCGCCGACCATCGCGACCGGGCTGGCGCTGGCCCGTGAGGACCTGTCGGTGTGGGTGGTCACCGGTGACGGTGACGCGTTGTCGATCGGCGGAAACCACCTCATCCACGCGTTGCGGCGCAACATCAACCTGACGATCCTGCTGTTCAACAACCGGATCTACGGCCTGACCAAGGGCCAGTACTCGCCGACCTCGGAGGTCGGCAAGATCACCAAGTCGACGCCGATGGGCTCACTGGACTACCCGTTCAACCCGGTGTCGCTGGCGCTGGGCGCCGAGGCGACGTTCGTGGGGCGGGCACTGGATTCCGACCGCAAGGGTCTGACCGAGGTGCTGCGCGCCGCGGCCCAGCACCGCGGGGCCGCGCTGGTCGAGATCATGCAGGACTGCCCGATCTTCAACGACGGCTCGTTCGACGTGCTGCGTAAGGAAGGCGCCGAGGAGCGGCTGATCAACGTCCGCCACGGTGAGCCGATCACGTTCGGCGCCGACGGCGAGTACTGCGTGGTCAAGTCGGGCTTCGGGCTCGACGTCGCCAAGACCGCCGAGGTTTCGGCCGACGCCATCGTGACCCACGATGCCCAGCTCGACGACTCGGCCTACGCCTTCGCGTTGTCCCGGTTGTCGGACCAGAACCTCGACCACATGGTGACGGGCATCTTCCGGCAGGTGAGCAAGCCGACCTACGACGACGCCGCCCGCCAGCAGATCGTCACCGCCCGCGAGTCCAGGGCGCATGACACCGCGGCGCTGCAGGAACTGCTGCGCGGTAAGGACACCTGGACGGTCCAGTAGCCCAGCCAGGTGCGCTAACGTCACCTTCTGTGACGAACTCGTTGCCCCTGGCTGCGGTCATACCGGCTGGTGGGGCCTCCCGGCGGATGGGACGCGACAAGGCCACCTTGACGTTGGACGGGCCCACCGGGCCCACCACGCTGCTGGAGCGGGTCGTCTCGGTGCTCGGTCAGCGGTGTGCGCCGGTTTTCGTGGTCGCCGCTGCCGGCCAGGCCCTACCCGAGGTGCCCGCGGTGATCCTGCGGGACGAGGTTCGCGGTAAGGGGCCGTTGCCGGCCACCGGCCGGGGTCTGGCGGCGGCCGCCGAGGCGGGATTCGACTACGCATTCGTGTGCGCGGTGGACATGCCGGCGATGACGGCGGCGCTGATCGACACGCTGGCCGGACCGGCCGAACGGCTCGGCGCCGACGTGGTGCTGCCCTGGGACGGGCGCGATCACTATCTGGCCGGCGTCTACCGCACCTCGTTGGCGGCCGAGATCGCCCGGCTCACCGCGTCCGGGGCGCGCAGCATGCGGGCGCTGGTCGACGCAGTGGACACCCAGCGCATCGTGCTGCCGGAAAACCAGGCGGCGCTGGCCAACGTCAACACCCCGACCGATCTGGCGGCCATGGTTCCCCCGCGATTGGCGTAGCAAATTTGCTGTCTGCGCCCCGGTTATCTCTTTGTGATACGCCGCAATCATTGATCCAGAATTCGGGTTCCGTTATTTCGTAATAAGAAATGGCTATTGTTTGTATTCAATACGGCCGAATTGTGCGCATTTCCCGGCGATGTGGGCGTAAACTGCTGTGCGCCAGCGATGTTCAACTTCCACACCGTCCGGGACGACCCAATTCGAGTGCCCGCTGCCGCCGATTCCGGGTGATGCGCGCGTGCCCTACTGCGGAATTGGCCACCGACGTTGTGGCGCTGGGAGCTTCGGCATGCGGTAGGCGCTCGGGACTGGGGCGCCCAGCGCGGTCCTGACTCGCCGGAAACTCCAAAATAGTTGCAGTGCAGGCTATGTCGTCAGTCGATGACTCGTGCATCACCGCGACGCCCTGCCGCGGCCGGCGGGGCCATCGGGTGCCCGCTCGAGCGACTCTGCGCCGGAAGACGCTGTGGGACAGGGCTGCCGGGCAGTGGCGAGGGTTGGTGGCCGAAGTGGGCGATTCAGCGAACCGCATCCGGGCCGGTGCGGCTCTGGTTGCTCCGTTTGTGGCTCTGGAGTGCGGATTTGGCGCGTTTCGGCCCTGGTGGGCGGGGTTTTCGGTGCCGCAGGTCACAAAATGCAGGTGATTTGACTCACATCGGCTGAGGGGGGCGCCGGGTTCACGGCGGTGCGGATCCACCCTTTGACCTGCAGCGACCATTCGTACCACCGCTTGTGATCATTCCGTGATCTGTTCGCGACATGAGCTCCATCGATATGACTTTGTCCAGACGAGTTTGTACGGTCTGGTGCAGCTTCGCACGGAGCAAATAATCCAAAACACGAACCAGCGTGTGTGTGGGGTTGTCGCGAGCCCGATCGGGCTCGTGGCGACGGTCGGGCCTCTGCCCGGCCGGGCGGACTCCGGCCTCCCACTGCCGCACCCGACCGAGACGGTGCGGCCCAACCACCTCGCCTGACCACAGGTGTGCAAGCCCGCGCATCCACGCGGGTGGGCTCGGCGCGCGCTTTTCGAAAGGATCGACGTTGAAGAACATCCGCAAGACGCTCGGGCTGGCCACCTTCGCCGGAGCGCTGGCAGTTGCGCCCATGGCCCTGGCGACCGGTACCGCTAATGCGGACACCGGCGTGAACTGGGACGCCGTCGCGGCGTGCGAGTCCGGTGGCAACTGGGCGATCAACACCGGTAACGGCTACTACGGCGGCCTGCAGTTCGCGCTGGGTACCTGGCACGGCAACGGCGGCTCGGGGATGCCCCACAACGCCAGCCGTGAAGAGCAGATCCGGGTGGCCGAGAACGTGCTGCAGACGCAGGGCATCGGCGCATGGCCGACCTGCGGTGGGCGCGGCTAGTCCCAAGCGCAATAGAGGCAGTAGAGGCGGTGCCGACTTCGGTCGGCGCCGCCTCTCGCCGTTTGGGGGCGCATTCGGCTCAATTGCCTCAGAGGCCTCTTACGCCAGCTAAGTAACGAATAAAACTTTTGACGCTTGCGTAACACGTGACCCTTCTCACCCGAAAGACTGGACATCCGCAGCGTGGAACGCAGCATCGCTTCGCTCGCGGGCCTTGAGTCACAAACGGTCGGGGAAGGACCGCAGAGATGAACATTCGCAAGATTGTCAGCAAGGGCCTCATCGCCACCGCGTTCTCCGCAGCGATGGCCGTCGTGCCGATGGCGCTGTCCGAGGACGGCATGGCGACCGCCAAAGCCGATTCGGTGAACTGGGACGCCATCGCGCAGTGCGAGTCGGGCGGCAACTGGTCGATCAACACCGGCAACGGTCACTACGGCGGCCTGCAGTTCAAGCAGGCGACCTGGAACGGCAACGGCGGGTCCGGCATGCCGCACACCGCCAGCCGTGCGGAGCAGATCCGGGTGGCCGAGAACGTGCTGCAGTCGCAGGGCATCGGCGCATGGCCGACGTGCGGCGCCAAGGGCATGGCCGCGCAGGTCTGGGGCAACCCGGCCACCACCGCTCCGTTCGCCACCCCGGCCACCCGGCCGGTTCGGGCCACCGGCTGCCAGGCGATGCCGACCTCGGTGTTCGGCGGCATCGTCGACCTGCGCAAGATGTGCACCGCCCTGACCGGCGGGCGCTGACAAGCACCCGTCAGGGCGGTGCGAAGGCCGAGCGGGCCGCGATCGTCGCCAGGTGACGGGTCACCACGGTTTCGGGGATCAGCGCCGAGGCGCGGCTGGCCGCGCCGGACAGCAGTGCCGGGCGCAGGTTGACCAGCCGGCCGATCATCGCGGACTCGCGGACCAGCCGGCGCGCCCGGCGGCGGCGGAACGCGCCGAACCGCCCGAATGCGGTCGGCAGGTCCGCGGACAGGTCGACGAAGCGGGCCAGGATCACCGCGTCCTCGAGCCCCTGGCAGCCGCCCTGCCCCAGATGCGGTCGCATCGGGTGGGCGGCGTCGCCGACGAGCACCACCGGGCCGCGCGACCATCGCCGGGGCTGGGCTCGGTCGTAGAGATCGTTGCGCAGCAGGTGCGCAGGGTCGGTCGCGGCGATCAGCTGGGGAATCGGCTGCGCCCAGGTGGCGAGCTTGGCGCTCAGGTGGCGGTGCTCACCGTCCGGCGCCCGGGCGCCCTCCGGGGCACGTTCGGTGGCGAACCAGTAGGTGTGGCCGGCGTCGAGCGGAACGTGGCCCACCTCGGTTCCCGGCCCCATGGTCTCCCCGGCCAGGTCCGGGTCCAGCGCCAGTACCGCGACCCCGCGCCACGCCGTGTATCCGGCATAGCTGATGGCCAGCGGCCCGTTGAGGGTGCGGGCCACCATCGAGTTCACCCCGTCGGCGCCGACCACGGCGTCGGTCTCGTGCGCGGTGCCGTCGGCCAGCCGGATCCGCACCGACCGGGCCTGCTGCTCGAGCGCGACGGCGGCCGCTCCGGACCGGATCGCGCCGACGGGTAGAGCCGCCGTCAGCACTTCGGTCAGCGCCGAGCGCCGGATCACCACCAGGGGCTCTCCCAGCGCGTCGACGATGCGCTGCGGGGTCGGCCGGCGCAACCAGGCGCCGTCACGCCAGCGGATCGCCCCTCCGGTCACCCGGCCACCGGCGCTGCGCACCGGGTCGCCGAGGCCGATCTCGTCGAGGGCGGCCAGCGCGTTGGGCCAGATCGAGATCCCGGCGCCCGAGGAGGTGTCGGTGCGCTGTTCGAGCACCGTCACCTGATGTCCGGTCCGGTGCAGCGCCACCGCGGTGGCCAGCCCGGCGATGCCGGCTCCGACGACGGTGATGTGGGCGGGCATCCAGGGACAGTATCCGTCGCCGCGGCAGCCCTCCCGCCAGCACATGTCAAACGGACGAGACAGCCAGGTCACATGCGCGAAACGCAACACTGGTTTCCTGAAGGGCAACGTTGTCAACCGCTGGTATACCCGGAAGGTGTCCATGAGCCCTGCCCTCGAGCTGACGAGCGTTCCCGCCTGGGCGACCACTCCCACCCAGCCGGACGCCGACACCACCGGACGCTGGTGGACCGTCGTCGCGTTCGGAGCCGCCGGCGCCGAGGTGGCCTGCACGTGGGAGTCGCAACTCGGTGCCGGTGGCCGCCGACCTGCCGTCCGGACCCACGAACTGGCCGCCGACGACCACGACGGCGCGCGAGCCGCGCTGGCCGCCGACCTCGCCGGTGCCCGGGTGGGCTGGCGGTTGATGATGGCCGGCCCGGCCGATTCCTGCCTGCGGCTGCGGGCGGCTGCGATGGAGGCCGGGGTGGCCGATGACGAGATCACGGTCGCCTCCACCGATGTGCGCGGCCGCGCGGTGCAGTGCGTGCACTGCCGCACGGTCACCACCGCGGCGGTCGAACTGTCCGAGGTGTTGCCGTGCAGCGGCTGTGGCCGCAACCTGCTCGTCTACTACCACGTCTCGCGGCGCCAGGCTGCGCACCTGGGATACATGGTCGACGCCGAGGAACAGGGCGTCCGGTGAGCGCCGACGCGAGCACCCTCAAGCTGGTCGTCACCGCGATCGACGACTCGGTGGCCGACATCCGGACCCTGACCCTGACCCACCCCGACGGCGCGCCGCTGCCGTCCTTCCCGCCGGGCAGCCACATCGTCGTCGAATGTGGCCGAGCAGGCCGCGCGGCGAACTCCTACTCGCTGACCGGGGACGGCATCGCGCCCGAGGCGTACGTGATCTCGGTGCTGCGCTGCCCGGCCGACGCGGGGGGATCCGGTGGATCGGAATGGATCCACGACGAGCTGGCGGTGGGTGACAGCGTCGTCACCCGCCTGCCTCGTAGCGCGTTCGCCCCCGTCCTGCGCGCCCGCCGGCATCTGCTCGTCGCCGCGGGCATCGGCATCACCCCGATGGTGTCGCACCTGCGCAGCGCCCGGCTCTGGGGTCGCGACGCCCGGCTGCTCTACATCCACCGGGAGGGCCGCGGCGCGTACGTCGACGAGATCGGCTCGCTGACCGAGCATGCCGCCATCCACACCCGCCGAAGCGAATTCACCGCCGAACTGATGAGTAGCCTGGCCGATCAACCCTTCGGCACCCATCTCTACGTGTGCGGCCCCGCGGCGTTCATCGAATTCGTCACCGAGTCGGCCGAAGAGCTGGGCTGGCCGCCCAGCCGCATCCACGTGGAGCACTTCGGGGCCGCCCTCGATGCCGGAGAGCCGTTCGCGGTGCGCATCGCCTCGACCGGCGACGAGTTCACCGTCGAGTCCGGGGTGTCACTGCTCGAGGCGCTGGAAAGCCGTGGCTACGACATCCCGAACCTGTGCCGGCGCGGCGTGTGCGGAGAGTGCCGGCTGCCCGTGTCGGCCGGTGACCTCACCCACCGCGACCTGTTCCTCAGCGACGGCGAGAAGCAGGCCGGCGACTCACTGATGGCCTGCGTGTCCCGTGCGGGCACCGAAACCCTGGAGTTGAACCTGTGATCTCAGCACCCGACCTGATCGAGACCTTTCCCTTCCCGTTCGTGGCCGACTCCTACCGGTACAGCACCAACGTCGAGCCCGCCGGGTCGACGGTGCACACCCCGGCCGGCCGGTGGGGCGAGCGTGTCGTCGACGTCGACACCGAATACGAGCACGAACTGGCCGAGCGTGCCGAGATCCTGGCGGCCGACCCCACCCGCTACGCGGTGCTGCCCCACATGCGCGCGGCCTGCTGGGACGCGACGCTGACGCTGATGCGCGAGCTGGCGTCGGCCTACCCGGAGACGATGTCGCTGCAGCGCCACGGCAGCGGATGGCGTTGGCGCAACGACCGATTGGGCATCGTCGAGGACTTCGTGATCGGCGACGACAGCACGCTGCCCGCCGAACCCCTGGCCTACATCGCCGGTCAGGTGCAGGAGGACATCGTGCTGCTCGACCAGCGCGACGGTGACCTGTTCGGCGACGCCGGGGTGGTCACCTTCGCCGCGGACTGGTCGTTCGGATTCGACGTGGGCATGACGTTCCTGGAGATCCACGGGCCGGTGCCGCGGTTACGCGAGACCGGTGTCATCACCCGCGCCCGGGAGTTCCTGATGCGGCTGCAACCGGGGGAGATCTACCGGCGCACCAACTGGACGCTGACCGTCGGTCGCCGCCTCGACGTCTCGACCGAGCGCTACCACGAATGGGGCCCGGACCGGCAGACGATCCTGACCGTCGACGACGACGAGTTCGGCCGGTTGGTGCACCTGCGGGTGGAGGTCCAGCATCTGATCCGGCTCCCGGAGTCGGGTGCGATCTGCTTTCTGATCCGCACTTACATGCTCCCGCTGGCCGATCTCGCGACCTTCGAGCCGTGGCGGGCACGGGCGGCCACCGTGCTGGCCGAACTGCCCGAGGACATGGCCGACTACAAGGGCATCATCGGCTACCGCGACCGCGCGGTGCAGTGGCTGCAGCAGGCCGGCTGACAGGCCGGCGAGCGGCCCCGGCCGGGCGCGAAATCGCCCGGATCCTTTCGGATCCGGGCGATTCCATGTCTGCTCGCCGGGGCGGTCAGTAGACCGGTGGTTCTCCCTCGGCGGCCGGTCCCTTCTCGACCGGAGTGTGCTCGATGATGGCCTTGTACGCGTGGTTCTCGTGCTGGATCATCCGCACGAAGAACGCCACGAACAGAGCCACCGCCAGGATGAAGACGAACCACGTGCCGATGCTGTCGGCGCCGAAGGTGAAGACCACACCCGGCTCGTCGTAGCTGGTGATCGGGCTGAACATTTATTTCACCTCCTCGCCCATGGACAGCACCGCGGTGCCGCTGGTGGACCGCATCGCGGTCACCGGGATGCCCTCGGGGTAGGGGGTCGCCGGGATCTCGGTGAGATCCAGCCCCTGCTCCTCGACCTCCGGCGGGATGCGCAGCAGCCCAACCGACTTCAGCAGTAGCGACAACAGGTAGGCCGGGATGAAGCCCAGGGCGGCGAAGGTGAGCGCACCGACCAGCTGGCCCCAGAACGAGATCGACGGATTGCCATCGGTGTTCGGGTAACCGGCCAGGAAGATGCCCGCCATGATCAGCGAGTAGAAGCCCATGCCGCCGTGCACGGCCACCGCGCCCACCACGTCGTCGATCTTCATCTTGTCCAGCAGCTTGCCGATGAAGGGCACCAGGCCGCCGCCGACCAGCGCGATGACGAAGGTCAGCGCGGGGTGGTAGAGGTCCAGTCCGGCCGCCACCGCGATGACGCCGGCCAGCCCGCCCGAAATCGTCCAGAACGGCTCACCGCGCGACATCACATAGGCGCCGATGATGCCGCCGACCAAGCCCATCAAGGTGTTGAATGCGAACGCCGACAGGGTCGTCGGGCTGCCGTAGATGGTGGCGTAGCCGGTGGGGCCGTAGATCACGCAGCCCATCAGGAAGCCGAAGAACCCGGTGAAGATCAGGAACAGGCCCAGCATGGTCAGCGGCAGGTTGTGCGGCCGGATCGTCAGCGGCGTGCCGTCTGCTGCGAACCTGCCGATGCGCGGCCCGAGGTTGATCAGGATGCCCAGTGCGGCGAAGCCGGCGATCATGTGCACACAGCCGGCCGCCCCGACATCGTGGAAGCCGAGCTTGGTCAGCATCCAGCCGGCGCCGTGCCAGCCCCAGGACGCGCCGATGATCCACAACACCGAACCGACGAACACGGTCAGGATCAGGAAGCCGCTGGTGCGGATCCGCTCCAGCACAGCACCGGACATGATCGAGCCGGTGGTGGCCGCGAACAGGGCGAACGCGCCCCAGAAGATGCCGGAGGCCGGGTCGGCGGTGTTCGGGCCCATGTTCTCGCTCCACGGCAGGGCCGCCTTGGCCGCGTCGTTGAACTCGATGAAGCCGGTGGGCATCGCGTTGTAGAGGAACCAGCCGACGAAGAAGAACGACGCCACGATGGTGGCGAATGCCAGCAGGTTCTTCATCGCCGTGGCCAGCACGTTCTTCGACCGGGATGCCCCGATCTCGTAGGCCAGGAAGCCCGCGTGGATGAGCATCATCAGTGCGATGGACATCCAGTAGAAGAACTCGTTGTTCACAGCGGTCATGGACGCTAGGGCGTCCTCGACTTCGGGTGTCAAGGGGGACCTCCGACCGGTTCAGGTTGGGGACGGTTAGTGGGGGGCAGAGGAAACTGCGTTTATTGGCAGTGTCCCCGAGGTACTGACGGTGTACGAAGTTTGACGCTAACGGTGGGAATGTGTCCCACCTGTCAAGACGCGTTAAATCCGTGTGAAGTCGTGTTGGGCAGTGTGTTACGAAATCCGCATGACTTCCGAAGGCGGATCTGCATCACCGTTTAACGACCTCGACGAGTTCCTGGCCCTACCCAGGGTGTCCGGGCTCGCCGTGTCCCGCGACGGATCCCGCATCGTCACCGCGGTGTCCCGGCTCAACGCCACAGGCACCGAGTTCCTCAGCGCGCTGGTCGAACTCGACCCGGCGGGACACGCGGCGGCCCGGCGCATCACCCACGGCGCCAAAGGCGAGTCGGGCCCGCAGTTCACCGCCGACGGCGACCTGCTGTTCCTGGCCGCCCGGCCGGCCCCCGGCCAGGACGAGCCGACCAAAGCGCTGTGGCGGCTGCCCGCGGCCGGTGGCGAGGCCGTCGAGGTGCTCACCACCCCCGGCGGGGTCGACGCGGCAGTCTCGGCGCGCGCGGCGGACGTGACCGTCGCGGCGTCCTCGCTGATGCCGTCGGCGACCGACCTCGACGACGACCGCAAGCTACGGGCGACGCGCAAGGACAACGGGATCTCCGCGGTGCTGCACGACGGATACCCGATCCGGCACTGGGACCACGACCTGGGCCCCGAACAGCCCCACCTGTTCACCGCCGACGGACGCGACCTGACCGCACAACCGGGCGCCGGCCTGCGCGACGCCCAGTTCGACCTCAGCGCCGACGGCGCCTTCGTCGTGTCGACCTGGCAGGTCCCGGCACCGGGCGCGGCCACCCGCAGCGTCCTGGTGCGCGTCGACGTCGCGACCGGGCGGCGCAGCGTCATCGCCGACGATCCGGACGCCGATCTGGGCGGTCCGGCGATCTCCCCGGACGGGCGCTCGGTCGCCTTCACCCGCGAGACCCTCTCGACACCGCAGCAGGCGCCGCGAATCACCCTGGGGATACTGCGTTTCGGCGATCAGGTAGAGGAGCTGACCGGCGGCTGGGATCGCTGGCCGACATCGGTGAGCTGGTCGGCCGACGGCTCCACGCTGATCGTGACCGCCGACGAGGACGGCCGCGGGCCGATCTTCGCCGTCGACCCCGCGTCCGGTGCGGTGCGGTGCGTGCTGGCCGACGACTTCACCTACACCGACGTGTGCACCGCCCCCGGCGGGCAGCTGTTCGCGCTGCGCAGTTCCTATGCCGCCCCGGCGCATCCGGTGCGCATCGACGCCGACGGGGCGGTGACGGTGCTGCCCTGCGTGGACCTGCCCGACCTGCCCGGCGAGCTGACCGAGGTGCGCACGACCGCCGCCGACGGACAGCCGGTGCGGTCCTGGCTGGCGCTGCCGCACGGCGCTACATCCGCACCGTTGCTGCTGTGGATCCACGGCGGCCCACTGGCGAGCTGGAACGCCTGGCACTGGCGGTGGAACCCGTGGCTGATGGTCGCCGCCGGCTACGCGGTGCTGCTGCCGGATCCGGCCTTGTCCACCGGCTACGGCCAGGACTTCATCCAGCGCGGGTGGGGTGCATGGGGCTTCGCGCCCTTCACCGACCTGATGGCCGCCACCGACGCGGCCGCCGGGCACCCCCGCGTCGATGCCACACGTACCGCGGCGATGGGCGGGTCCTTCGGCGGCTACATGGCCAACTGGATCGCCGGGCACACCGACCGGTTCGACGCCATCGTCACCCACGCCAGCCTGTGGGCCCTGGACCAGTTCGGCTCGACCACCGACGGCGCGTACTGGTGGGCCAGGGAGATGACCGCCGAGATGGCCGCGGCGAACTCGCCGCACCGGTTCGTCGCCGACATCGCCACCCCGATGCTCGTCATCCACGGCGACAAGGACTACCGGGTGCCCATCGGCGAGGCGTTGCGGCTGTGGTTCGAGCTGCTCAGCAAGTCGGCACTGCCGGCCGCGCCGGACGGCACCACCGCTCATCGCTTCCTCTACTTCCCGTCCGAGAACCACTGGGTGCTCAAGCCCGCGCACGCCAAGATCTGGTACCAGGTGGTGCACGGTTTCCTCGCCCGCCACCTGCTCGGAGAGGTCGTCGAACAGCCGGAGACCCTCGGGTAGCGTCGGTAAGCATGAGCACACACGATGACGGCAGCACCCCCACGCACGACCGGGAACACGACATCGTCGTGTACGGCGCCACCGGCTTCGTCGGCAAGCTCACCGCGCAGTATCTGGCCGCCGCCGGCGGTGACGCCCGCATCGCGCTGGCCGGCCGCTCCACCGACCGGCTGCTCGCGGTGCGCGAATCGCTGGGGGACAAGGCGCAGTCCTGGCCGCTGATCACCGCTGACGCCGAACAGCCCTCGACGCTCGCGGCGATGGCCGCCAGCACCCGGGTGGTGGTCACCACGGTCGGGCCCTACCTGCGCTACGGCATGCCACTGGTGGCTGCCTGTGCGGCCGCCGGCACCGACTACGCCGACCTGACCGGCGAAACCCTGTTCATGCGCCGGGCCATCGACGAGTACCACAAACAGGCCGCCGACACCGGCGCGCGCATCGTCAACGCGTGCGGGTTCGACTGCATCCCTTCGGACCTGACGGTTTTCGCGCTCTACCGGCAGGCCGAGCGGGACGGCACCGGCCAGCTGGCCGACACCGACTACGTGGTGCGCCGGTTCGCCGGCGGAGTCTCCGGCGGCACCGTGGCCTCGATGGCCGAACTCTTCCGCGAATCCTCCGCCGACCCCGATGCGCGCCGCCAGCTGCTCGACCCCTACATGCTGTCCCCGGACCGCGCGGCCGAGCCGCAGCTGGGCGCCGAGCCCGACGCTCGGTGGCGCCGCGGCCGCGACATCGCCCCCGAACTCGACGGCTACTGGGTCGGGGCGTTCGCGATGTCGATGGTCGACACCCGGATCGTCCGACGCAGCAACGCATTGTTGGGCTATGCCTACGGCCGCCGGTTCAGCTACGCCGAGCAGATGAGCCTGGGCCGCTCGGTGCTGGCGCCGGCGGCGGCGGCGCTGACCACCGCCGGCAACGTCGCCACCACCGAGCTGGGCAGCCGGTTCCTCGACCGGGTGCCCCGCCGGGCCCTCGAACGCGTGCTGCCCAAGGTCGGCACCGGGCCCAGCGAACAGACCCGCGAGAAGGGGCACTACTCGGTCGAGACCTACACCACCACGACCGGCGGCGCCCGGTACGTGGCGCGGCTGTCCCAGCAGGGCGACCCGGGCTACAAGGCGACGTCGGTGCTGCTCGGCGAGAGCGGGCTGGCGCTGGCGCTGGACCGAGACAAGCTCTCTGACCTGCGGGGAGTGCTGACCCCGGCGGCCGCGATGGGCGATGCGCTGCTGGCCCGGTTCCCCGGTGCGGGGGTCTCGCTGGAGGTGTCCCGACTCGACTGAGCGGCGGCTTCCTAGAATGGCTCGGTGACCTCCCAGCCTCTCGCCAACCCGGACGCCCAGAGCGCCGGCGGCCTCGAAGCCCTGCCCAAGTCGTGGGACCCGGGGGCGGTGGAGAGCGCGCTGTACGAAGGCTGGGTTCGGGCCGGCTACTTCACCGCCGACCCCGGCAGCGGCAAACCCGCCTATTCGATCGTGCTGCCGCCCCCCAACGTCACCGGCAGCCTGCACATGGGCCACGCCCTCGACCACACCCTGATGGACGCCCTGACCCGGCTCAAACGCATGCGGGGCTACGAGGTGTTGTGGCTGCCCGGCATGGACCACGCCGGCATCGCCACCCAGACCGTGGTGGAAAAGCAGCTCGCCGTCGACGGCAAGACCAAAGAGGACTTCGGGCGTGAGCTGTTCGTCGATAAGGTCTGGGACTGGAAGCGCGAGTCCGGCGGCACCATCGGCGGCCAGATGCGCCGCCTCGGTGACGGTGTGGACTGGAGCCGGGACCGGTTCACCATGGACGACGGGCTTTCCCGGGCCGTCCGCACCATCTTCAAGCGGCTCTTCGACGCCGGGCTGATCTACCAGGCCGAGCGGCTGGTGAACTGGTCCCCGGTGCTGCAGACCGCCATCTCCGATCTCGAGGTCAAATACGAAGACGTCGAGGGTGAGCTGGTGTCGTTCCGCTACGGATCGCTGTCCGACGACGAACCGCACATCGTGGTCGCCACCACCCGGCTGGAGACCATGCTCGGCGACACCGCCATCGCCGTGCACCCCGACGACGAGCGGTACCGCGATCTGGTCGGCCAGAGCCTGCCGCACCCGTTCCTGGACCGGCGCATCATCGTCGTCGCCGACGAGCACGTCGACCCCGAGTTCGGTACCGGCGCGGTGAAGGTCACCCCCGCCCACGACCCCAACGACTTCGAGATCGGGCTGCGCCATGCGCTTCCGATGCCCTCGATGCTCGACACGAAGGGCCGGATCACCGACACCGGAACACAATTCGACGGCATGGACCGGTTCGAGGCCCGAGTCGCGGTCCGGGAGGCGCTGGCCGAGCAGGGCCGCGTCGTCGCCGAGAAGCGGCCGTACCTGCACAGCGTGGGCCACTCCGAGCGCAGTGGCGAACCGATCGAGCCGCGGCTGTCGCTGCAGTGGTGGGTCAGGGTCGAGTCGCTGGCCAAGGCCGCCGGTGACGCGGTCCGCAACGGTGACACCGTCATCCACCCGCCCAGCCTGGAGCCGCGCTGGTTCGCCTGGGTGGACAACATGCACGACTGGTGCATCTCCCGACAACTGTGGTGGGGCCACCGCATCCCGATCTGGCACGGTCCCGACGGCGAAACCGTGTGCGTCGGGCCGGACGAGACCCCGCCGGAGGGCTGGGAGCAGGACCCCGACGTCCTCGACACCTGGTTCTCCTCGGCGCTGTGGCCGTTCTCCACGATGGGCTGGCCGGACCACACCCCCGAACTGGCCAAGTTCTATCCGACCACGGTGCTGGTCACCGGCTACGACATCCTGTTCTTCTGGGTGGCGCGGATGATGATGTTCGGCATGTTCGTCGCCGACGACCCGGCCATCACCGCGACCGCCGACGGCCGGCAGAAGGCAGGCGCCCAGGTGCCGTTCGAGAACGTGTTCCTGCACGGGCTGATCCGCGACGAGCACGGCCGCAAGATGAGCAAGTCGCGGGGCAACGGCATCGACCCGCTGGACTGGGTGGAGATGTTCGGCGCCGACGCGCTGCGCTTCACCCTGGCCCGCGGGGCCAGCCCGGGCGGCGACCTGGCCATCGGCGAGGACCACGCCCGCGCATCCCGCAACTTCGCCACCAAGCTGTTCAACGCCACCAGGTTCGCGCTGATGAACGGCGCCGCCCCGGCACCCCTGCCGGCCGCCGAGGACCTCACCGACGCCGACCGCTGGATCCTGGGCCGGATGGAGGAGGTCCGCGCCGAGGTCGACTCGGCGTTGGACGGCTACGAGTTCAGCCGGGCGTGTGAGGCGCTGTACCACTTCGCCTGGGACGAATTCTGCGACTGGTACGTCGAGCTGGCCAAAGTCCAACTCGGCGAGGGCATTGCACACACGACTGCGGTGCTGGCCAGCGTCCTGGACACGCTGCTCAAGCTGCTGCACCCGGTGATGCCGTTCGTGACCGAGGTGCTGTGGAAGACCTTGACCGGTGGCGAGTCCGTCGTCGTCGCCGACTGGCCCGAGCCCAGCGGCTTCGCGGTCGATCACGGTGCCGCGCAACGCATCGCCGACATGCAGAAGCTGATCACCGAGGTGCGCCGCTTCCGCAGCGACCAGGGCCTGGGGGACCGGCAGAAGGTTCCCGCGAGGCTGTCCGGGGTCAGCGCCGCCGGACTGGACGCGCACGTCGCGGCCGTCACCGCGCTGGCCTGGCTGACCCCGCCGGGCGAGGACTTCGCGCCGTCGGCCTCGGTCGAGGTCCGGCTGTCCGGCGCCACCGTGCTGGTCGAGGTCGACACCTCGGGCACCGTCGACGTCGCGGCCGAACGCCGCCGCCTGGAGAAGGACCTCGCCGCCGCCCGCAAGGAGCTCGCCGGCACCACCGGCAAGCTGGGCAACGCGGGCTTCCTGGCCAAGGCCCCCGCCGAGGTGGTGGACAAGATCAGGGTCCGCCAGCAGGTGGCCACCGAGGAGGTGGAGCGCATCACCGCCAGGCTGGCCGCGCTGCCGACACCATGACCGACCCCGAACCCACCCCGGACGAGATTGCGGCCTTGCTGCAGGTCGAGCACCTGCTCGATCAGCGCTGGCCGGAAACCAAGATCGAGCCCAGCACCGCGCGGATCTCGGCGCTGATGGAGATGCTGGGCTCGCCGCAACTGGGATACCCGGCCATCCACATCGCCGGCACCAACGGCAAGACCTCGGTCGCCAGGATGGTCGACGCGCTGCTCACGGCGCTGCACCGGCGCACCGGCCGCACCACCAGCCCGCACCTGCAGTCGGCGGTGGAACGGATCTCGATCGACGGAAAACCGGTCAGCCCGGCGACCTATGTCGACACCTACCGCGAGATCGAGCCGTTCGTCGAGATGGTCGACCGGCAGTCCGAAGCCGGCGGCGGCCCGCCGATGAGCAAGTTCGAGGTGGTCACCGCGATGGCGTTCGCCGCGTTCGCCGACGCACCCATCGACGTCGCCGTGGTCGAGGTCGGGCTGGGCGGCCGGTGGGACGCCACCAGCGTGGTCAAGGCGCCGGTAGCCGTCATCACCCCGATCGGCATCGATCACGCCGAGTACCTGGGCGACACGATCGGTGAGATCGCCGCCGAGAAGGCCGGGATCATCACCCGCCAACCCGAGGACCTGGTGCCCACCGACACGGTGGCGATCATCGGCAGGCAGGCGCCCGAGGCCATGGAGGCGCTGCTGGCGCAGGCGGTCCGGGTGGAGGCGGCGGTGGCGCGCGAGGACTCCGAGTTCGCCGTCCTGGGCCGCCAGACCGCGATCGGTGGACAGCTGCTCGAGTTGCAGGGCCTCGGCGGGGTGTACTCGGAGATCTTCCTGCCGCTGCACGGCGAGCATCAGGCCCACAACGCGGTCCTCGCGCTGGCAGCCGTCGAAGCGTTCTTCGGGGCGGGGGCGCAGCGCCAACTCGACATCGATGCGGTGCGGGCCGGCTTCGCCGCGGTGAGCTCACCCGGCCGGCTGGAGCGGTTGCGCAGCGCACCAACGGTTTTCATCGACGCGGCGCACAATCCCGCCGGTGCCGCGGCGTTGGCCGGCGCGCTGGGCGAGGAGTTCGACTTCCGATTCCTGGTCGGGGTCGTCTCGGTGATGGCCGACAAGGACGCCGACGGCATCCTCGCCGCGCTCGAACCCGCACTCGACCGCATCGTCGTCACCCACAACGGGTCGCCGCGCGCCCTCGACGTGGAGGGGCTGGCGGTCAAGGCCGAGGAACGGTTCGGTCCGGAGCGGGTGGTCGCCGCGGCCACCCTGGCCGATGCCATCGAAACCGCCACCGCGCTGGTCGAGGAGTCGGCAACCGATGTCGATGCCGCCGGCGGCCTGAGCGGCGCGGGAATCGTCATTACCGGTTCGGTGGTGACCGCGGGTGCGGCGCGTTCGCTGTTCGGCAAGGACCCGGCATGAGCGGGCCGACCGCGCCGACGCAGCCACCCGACCCGTGGAAGAGCTTTCGCGGAGTGATGGCGGGCACGCTGATCCTGGAATCCATCGTGGTGCTGCTCGCCCTCCCGGTGGTCAGCGCTGTCGGGGGCGGGCTCACCGCCGGCTCCACCGCCTACGTCATCGGCTTCGCGGTGCTGCTGGTGCTGCTGGCCGGCGTGCAGAAGCGCCCGTGGGCGATCTGGGCCAACCTCGCCGCGCAGCTCCCGCTGATCGCCGGCTGGGTCGTCTATCCCGGTATCGGCTTCATCGGGCTGCTGTTCACCATCGTGTGGCTGCTGATCGCCTACCTGCGTGCGGAGGTGCTGCGCCGGCAGAAGCGCGGGCTGCTTCCAGGTCAGCAGCCCGGGGACGATTAGGCTGGCGGCCGTGACCGAGCGCACCCTTGTTTTGATCAAGCCCGATGGCGTGCAGCGCCGCCTGACCGGAGAGATCCTCAGCCGAATCGAAGGCAAAGGCCTCACCATCGCAGCTCTCGAGCTGAAGAACGTCAGCGACGAACTGGCCCGGGCCCACTATGCCGAGCATGAGGGCAAGCCGTTCTTCCCCTCGCTGCTTGAATTCATCACCTCCGGTCCGGTCGTGGCCGCGATCCTCGAAGGGCCGCGCGCCGTCGCGGCGTTTCGGCAATTGGCCGGCGGCACCGATCCGGTGGAGAAGGCGGCGCCCGGCACGATTCGCGGCGATCTCGGCCTGGAAACCCAGTTCAACCTGGTGCACGGCTCCGATTCGCCGGACTCGGCGGTCCGCGAAATCGACCTCTGGTTCCCGGGCCAGTAGCCTCGCGCCGCCCCGGCGACCGCCGCCTTGTCGGTGCGCCGTCGGGGATGTGGGATACTGGCGGCGGGTGACCGGTCCGACAACCCCGGGTCGGCCGCCCGAATGAAGACTTCGACGAGCGCGACCATCGTGACCGCGGTGCGGCGCAGACCGTCCAGCCATCATTCAGACCGGCACCGGGAAGCCTCCTTCGGGAGGGCCCGGAGCAAGACCAGTACAAGTACGGGAATACCGAGGAATCGGGGCCCGGACATAAATCGGAAGCCCTCGCGTGGCCGCGTCTGCAAACGACGCGCCCGGGGGCTTGAGGAGAATTCGTGGCCGACAGTGAGAACTTTCAAGCCCCAACACAGGACCTCCCGGAAGAGCCGCAGCACGTCGCTGACTCGTCCGGTGGCGCAGCGGAGGCGCCGCCTCCCGAGCGTCTGAGGGTCCACTCGCTGGCCCGGGTCCTCGGCACCACCAGCAGGCGGATCATCGACGCCCTCCTCGAGGTAGACGGCCGGACCCGCAGCGCGCACTCCACGGTGGGCCGCGAAGAGGCCGACCGCGTCCGCCAGGTGCTCGCCGAGCCCGCGACCAGCGACGATGCCCCCGCAGCAGGCGGCGACGTCGCTCCGGCGGCCGGCCAGCAGCCGGAGCCTGAGCCTGAGCAGGCCGCCCAGTCCCCGGACGCCCCCGACGCCGAGCAGGCAGCGGCCGAAGAGGAGCCGGAATCACGGCTGATCCTGGAGTCCCCGGCGCCGCAGAGTGCGCCGGCCGCCGACTACCTGCCGCTGTTCGTCGCCCCGCAGCCCGTCGACTTCGACGAGCGCCGCAGGAGCCGCGACGACGACACCGACTCCGACGATTCCGACGACACCGATTCCGATACCGACTCCGAGGACTCCGACTCCGAGGACTCCGACGAGCAGTCCGACCGCCCGGCGAACAAGCGGCGCCGGCGCGGACGCCGGGGCCGGGGCCGTGGCCGGGGCGAGCAGAACGGCGACGACTCGTCGGACGACTCGGGTGACAACGCGGCCGACGGTCAGTCCGACAAGCAGGGCTCCGGTGACTCGTCGGGGTCGGGTGACGACTCCGACGACGACTCCGACGATTCCGACGATGACGACAGCTCCTCGTCTGAGGGCGGCAACCGCCGCCGGCGGCGGCGCCGGCGGCGCAAGTCCGGTGCCGGCGACGACAGCTCGTCGCCCGACGACCCGCCCAACACCGTCGTCCACGAGCGGGAGCCGCGCGGCAAGGGCGACAAGGGCAACAAGGACGGCAAATCCGGTGACAACGAGATCCAGGGGATCAGCGGGTCGACCCGGCTGGAGGCCAAGCGCCAGCGGCGCCGCGACGGGCGCGACGCCGGACGGCGGCGCCCGCCCATCCTGAGCGAGGCCGAGTTCCTGGCCCGGCGCGAGGCCGTCGAACGGACGATGGTGATTCGCGACAAGGTCCGCACCGAACCGCCGCACGAAGGTGCCCGGTACACCCAGATCGCCGTCCTCGAAGACGGCGTCGTCGTCGAGCACTTCGTGACCTCGGCGTCCTCGGCATCGCTGGTGGGCAACATCTATCTCGGCATCGTGCAGAACGTGCTGCCCTCGATGGAGGCCGCCTTCGTCGACATCGGCCGCGGCCGAAACGGTGTCCTCTATGCGGGCGAGGTCAACTGGGAGGCCGCCGGCCTCGGTGGGGCCAACCGCAAGATCGAACAGGCCCTCAAGCCGGGCGACTACGTCGTCGTGCAGGTGAGCAAAGACCCGGTCGGGCACAAGGGTGCCCGCCTGACCACCCAGGTCTCGCTGGCCGGTCGCTACCTGGTGTATGTGCCCGGCGCCTCGTCCACCGGAATCAGCCGCAAGCTGCCCGACACCGAGCGTCAGCGGCTCAAGGAGATTCTGCGCGAGGTCGTGCCCTCCAACGCCGGCGTGATCATCCGGACCGCGTCCGAGGGTGTCAAGGAAGAAGACATCCGCGCCGACGTGGAACGGCTGCAGAAGCGCTGGACCGACATCGAGGCCAAGGCCGCCGAGATCACCGGTAAGAAGGCCGGCGCCTCGGTCGCCCTCTACGAAGAGCCTGACGTGCTGGTCAAGGTGATCCGCGACCTGTTCAACGAGGACTTCTCCGGAATGGTCGTCTCCGGCGACGACGCGTGGAAGACGATCAGCGACTACGTCACCGCGGTGGCTCCCGAACTGCTTCCCCGGATGTCGAAGTACGAGCCGGCCGCACAGGACGGCCCAGACGTGTTCGCCGTGCACCGCATCGACGAGCAGCTGACCAAGGCGTTGGACCGCAAGGTGTGGCTGCCCTCGGGCGGCACGCTGGTCATCGACCGGACCGAGGCGATGACGGTGGTCGACGTCAACACCGGCAAGTTCACCGGGTCGGGCGGCAACCTCGAGCAGACCGTCACCCGCAACAACCTGGAGGCGGCCGAGGAGATCGTGCGTCAGCTGCGGCTGCGCGACATCGGCGGCATCGTCGTCATCGACTTCATCGACATGGTGCTTGAATCCAACCGCGACCTGGTGCTGCGCCGGCTGACCGAGGCGCTGGCCCGGGACCGCACCCGCCACCAGGTGTCCGAGGTGACGTCGCTGGGGCTGGTCCAGCTGACCCGCAAGCGACTGGGCACCGGGCTGTTGGAGGCGTTCTCCACCTCGTGCACGCACTGCGCGGGCCGCGGAATCCTCGTGCACGGTGATCCGGTCGACGCGGGCGCGACCTCCGGCCGCAAGTCCGAGTCCGGCGGCGGCCGCCGGAGCAAGCGGGGCAAGCGCGGCGGTCGTGAACAGGACGTGCAGGTCGCCAAGGTGCCTGCGCACTCTCCGGGCGAGCATCCGATGTTCAAGGCGATGGCCGCAGCCAACGGCAAACACCCCGAGGAGGGGGACGAGGACACCGCTGAGAGCGCGGAGGCGGTTGCGGGCGAGGACGTCGCAGTGCCCGAACCCAGCGCCGCCCGGCAGGCCGGCACCGACGATTCCGACGAGGACTACGACGACTACGACGACTCGGACGACGACGACTCGGACGACGACGATTCGGACGACGACACCGACGACACCGACGACACCGACGACGACACCGATGACGACGACGATTCGGATGACACCGACGATTCGGATGACACCGACACCGACGAGATCGACCTGGACTCCGATGACGACGAGGACGATGACGAAGACGACCTCGACGTGATGGACCGCTCCGACAAGAGTGATTCGGTCCGTGATCCGGCTGGCGGGCCGGTCGCGGTGGCGGCCCCGGCCAGGCGGTCGCGCCGGCGCGCCGCGGCTCGACCCGCCGGTCCACCGTCACAGGAGTGAGCGGTTTGACCCTCTACCCGCTGGTCACGTACCCTTGACCAGTTGTCTCCAGGCCAAGCCCACGGCGGGCCGGAGACAGGGACGAGATCCCGACCAGACCCGCACGCACACCCTCAGGTGATGCGCGCCCGCACGCGAGACAGAGGAAGACCAACGATGGCAGCCGATAAAGCCACGTACGCGATCGTCAAGACCGGTGGCAAGCAGTACAAGGTCGCGGCCGGCGACATCGTCAAGGTGGAGAAGCTCGACGTCGAGCCCGGCGGCACGGTGTCGTTGCCCGTCGCGCTGGTCGTCGACGGCGCGAAGGTGACCACCGACGCCAAGTCGCTGGAGAAGGTCGCGGTCACCGGCGAGGTGCTCGAGCACACCAAGGGCCCGAAGATCCGCATTCACAAGTTCAAGAACAAGACCGGCTATCACAAGCGGCAGGGCCACCGTCAGCAGCTGACGGTGCTCAAGGTCACCGGCATCAAGTAACGACGGGAGCGACACACATGGCACACAAGAAGGGCGCTTCCAGCTCGCGCAACGGTCGCGATTCCGCCGCCCAGCGGCTCGGCGTCAAGCGTTTCGGCGGTCAGGTCGTCAAGGCCGGCGAGATTCTCGTCCGCCAGCGCGGGACCCACTTCCACCCCGGCGCGAACGTCGGCCGTGGCGGCGACGACACGCTGTTCGCCACCGCGCCGGGCGCCGTGGAATTCGGCATGAAGCGCGGCCGCAAGTTCGTCAACGTGGTCCGCGTCGCCCGCACCGACGCCTGAGAGGTCCCTCGCCGCGACCGCGAGCCAGCTGCGAGTGAAGGGACACTGACACTCGCAGCACCCTCGCGCTCGCCGGAAAGGAAGACCACCCATGCCCCGGTTCGTCGACCGCGTCGTCATCCACGCGCGGGCGGGCAACGGAGGCAACGGCTGCGCCTCGGTCCACCGCGAGAAGTTCAAACCCCTCGGCGGTCCCGACGGCGGAAACGGCGGCCACGGCGGCAGCATCGTCTTCGTGGTAGACCCGCAGGTTCACACGCTGCTGGACTTCCATTTCCACCCGCACGTCGTCGCGCCCTCAGGCAAGCAGGGGGCGGGCAGCAACCGTGACGGGGCTGCGGGCTCCGACCTCGAGGTCAAGGTCCCCGACGGCACCGTCGTGCTCGACGAGCAGGGCCGGGTACTGGCAGACCTGGTGGGCGCCGGAACCCGGTTCGAAGCCGCGGCCGGCGGCCGCGGCGGCCTGGGCAACGCGGCGCGGGCCTCGCGGG